>JBBRMC010000878.1:0-1837 GCA_038231055.1 Leptolyngbyales cyanobacterium | reverse complement strand
CATAGATTTATCACTCGTGAATTAAAACGCAGATAGTTGAGGCAAAAATTCGACTGCTCCTCTTCTTTCAAGGTATCTCACAGAAGCCCCCAATAGATCGCTCTTTGCTGAATCCATCCATCTGCTTTCCAGCGATCGAGTGCCTGGTCGATGCGTCGTCGCAGTTCATCATATTGAATACCTTTAGGTAAGACAATACAAAGCGGCTCGGCTGAGAGACGTAGAGGCAACAGGCGATAGGTCGGAAACTCTTGCACCCAACCACTTAAAACACTGGTGTCAGACGCAAACGAGATCGCTTTCCCAGACTCTAACAGTGTTTTTGCCTCAATGTAGGAATCGACCCCGATGAGTTTTGTTTGAGGCAATCGGTAGCGCAGAGCCGCGATCGTGCTGGAGTTGTTGAGAACGGCGATCGTCTGATTGGTTAAATCAGAAAGTCCTTGAATCGCAGCAGTATTGGTAACGAGAGCAGTTCCATCAAGATAATAGGGAGCGCTAAAACTGACGACTCGCGATCGAGAGGGTGTGGCAGTAACGCTGGCGATCGTGAAATCGACCTGACCGTTGATCACAACTGCAAGTCGATCCCGATTGCTGACAGGCTTAAAGACCACAGAACCCGATTTGCCTAGCAACTCTTGTGCCAATCGTTCGGCGATATCGATTTCTAGCCCTTGTAAGTTGCCCTTCGCATCACGAAAGCCTAGAGGACGTAGATTATCTTTAACCGCAACAATTAGTTGACCCCGCTGAACGATCGTCTTCAAATCTGCCGCCAACGAACAAAGGGGCACCACAAGCTGCGCCCCTAACGTCCCCAGTCCTATAGTTTTGATTAAAACTGATTGCAGTTTCCGATTCATCTAAGACTGTCAGCCAATCTACTACTCTATTTTGCTTGAGCAGCAAGTTCTAACACTTTTGCAAACCCATCTGGGTCAAGAATTGCCAACTGAGCCAACATCTTGCGGTTGATCTCAATGTCTACCTTCTTGAGATTGCCGATCAGCTTGCTATAGCTCAACCCATGCATCCGAGCGGCTGCGTTAATGCGAGTGATCCACAACCGACGAAAATCGCGCTTCCGCTTGCGGCGATCGCGATAGGCATTCCGCAATGCCTTCATCACTTGCTGGTTTGCGGTGCGAAAAATTGTGGAGTGTGATCCCCGAAACCCTTTCGCTAATTTAAGAATCTTTTTGCGGCGCTTACGAGCGACATTACCGCGCTTTACCCGTGTCATTGTTTGATGTCCTTACTTGAATACTGTGAGACAGAATCTCGTTGCCTTTGGCTCTTGCGAAGCTATCGTCTCCCTATCGCCTGCCCGACCCAATCTGTCCTTACAGGTAAGGCAGCATCGCCCGAACGTTATCTGCGTCTCGCTCGTCTACCACTGACACTCCAGCAAGGCGACGGCGACGAGCAGGGCTTTTGTGCTCTAACAAGTGTGCTCTGTGGGTATTTCGGCGCATGATCTTGCCACTTCCACTCACTCTGAAACGCTTAGCAGCAGATTTACGGGTCTTTAGCTTGGGCATGGGATTGCTTTAATTCGACACAGCTATCCATGATAGAGCTAGTCTGAGCGATCGCGCAAGCTTTGACTCAAACTATCAATAAAAGCGCTCTGAAAATTCTGGAGATTAGGTCATCAAATTTGCTCTATCCAAACCATCACAATTTTAGAAGATAAGGCTATTTCGCCTTGACCCCTTTGCCAGCTAAAGTTTGATTACTTAAAAATCAACGCCCCAGTTCTTCAGTGTTACTTGAATTCCTAAATTTTTTCAATAACTGAGATTTAGCTTCAAGCACAGTATTCAACAGGGTT
>JBBRMC010000877.1:0-1840 GCA_038231055.1 Leptolyngbyales cyanobacterium | reverse complement strand
ATGAAAAACAACATTTTTTACCCCTACTGCCCGTCTGCGGAATAATGAGAATTCAACCCTCGTTTCTATCCTCGATTATGGCAACCATCAACGACAACTATCTCAAGCTCAAAGCAGGCTATCTGTTTCCTGAAATTGGTCGGCGGGTCAATGCGTTTGCGGCAGCAAATCCTGATGCGAAGATTATTCGTCTCGGCATTGGCGATGTCACCGAGCCTCTGCCCCAAGCTTGCCGCGATGCGATGATTAAAGCGGTCGAAGATATGGGCGATCGCTCCCTTTTCAAAGGCTATGGTCCTGAGCAGGGCTATGAGTGGTTGCGAGACGCGATCGCTACTCACGATTTTGAGTCTCGCGGCTGTGATATTGATGCGTCTGAGATTTTTATATCGGACGGTTCTAAGTGTGATTGTGGCAATATTCTCGATATTTTTGGTGATAGTAATACGATCGCGGTTACTGATCCGGTCTATCCCGTCTATGTCGATACCAATGTGATGGCGGGTCACACCGGTGAAGCCAACGAGAAGGGCGAATATGAGGGATTTGTCTACCTACCGATCACCGCAGACAATAATTTCACGGCGCAGATTCCTTCCCAAAAGGTCGATTTAATCTATCTTTGCTTTCCTAACAACCCGACTGGAGCTACAGCAACCAAAGAGCATCTGAAAGCGTGGGTCGATTATGCCAATGCTCATGGGTCAATTATTTTCTTTGATGCAGCTTACGAGGCGTTTATCACTGACCCTAATTTGCCTCACTCGATCTATGAGATTGAAGGGGCGAGGAGTTGCGCGATCGAGTTCCGATCCTTTTCAAAAAATGCAGGCTTCACGGGAACCCGATGTGCCTTAACTGTGGTGCCCAAAACCCTGACCGCAAAAGCTGCCGATGGCTCTGATGTCGAACTCTGGAAACTGTGGAATCGTCGCCAATCGACCAAGTTTAATGGCGTGTCTTATATTGTGCAACGCGGCGCTGAAGCGGTTTACTCCGACGCAGGACAGGCACAGATTAAAGCCTTGGTCAGCTTCTATATGGAGAATGCTGCCATTATTCGGAGTCAGCTAACCGCCGCCGGAATTGCTGTTTATGGCGGAATAAATGCGCCCTATGTGTGGCTAAAAACGCCCAACCATCTCTCAAGCTGGGACTTTTTTGACAAGCTGCTGCACACCACTCACGTCGTTGGCACGCCCGGTTCAGGCTTTGGTGCCGCCGGGGAGGGTTATTTCCGCATTTCGGCATTTAATAGCCGCGACAACGTGAATGAAGCCATGAAGCGCATTACCCAAACATTCAAACCGTGAAGTGATTTCGGTGAAACGTCCCCACTCTATTTGGTTGAACCAACCCTCGATCGTAGTCATTCACGAGTTTAGGGATGGGTCAATTTTTGGATCTCTATTTTTTGTAGAGGTTGGGGTACAAAATTTTTGAACTTTTTTAGGCAGAGTTCCGAAATCAAGAGAATCGGCTGTGTATCCAACAAACAGCATTTAACTGTCCGACCTCTAGAGCTAGACCCTCTAGGGGTTTTTGTTTATCCGACGGGGGTGATGAAATGCTAGTCGGCTTAGCTAGTGATGGAATGGTTTTTGGGTCTAGATTGACCTCGCTTTCGACCTATCAAGCGATCGCGATCGCCACTGTGCAACTGGTCTCCATTCCTCTGACTGAACTTGCACAATCACCGCGTCTGGCTCAAGCACTCGTGCCATCGATTAATCAGCGTCTTAGACAACAATGCTCCGGACAATTTTAGGCAGCGATAGCGCCGTAGGACAGTAGGGTTGGATAGTTGGGATGAGATTTAATGGCAGTCGGCTCCAGGTCT
>JBBRMC010000876.1:0-1846 GCA_038231055.1 Leptolyngbyales cyanobacterium | reverse complement strand
GTGCGGTTGCGTCCCCGATCGAATGGCTGGCAAACGCTCAAACAATTTTCGCTGCAAGTGACTCCAACGCCGACATCCCGATCGGAGATTATTGATCTCGATGGTAATGCTCTGATCAAGTTGTGGTTTCCGTCTGAGAAGACGGATCATTTGCACGTTCAGGCACAGTCTCAGATCGAAACTCATGAGTTAAACCCGTTTAACTATTTGATTGAACCTTGGGCGGCACGACTGCCGATCGACTATCCTGCGTCGTTGTTGTTGCAGCTTCAGCCCTATCTAACGGGACAGAACGTAACCTATACAACCTCCGTTGATCCGATCGCGCTCCAGCTTGCCCAAGAAATCAATCACATCGTTCTGGGTAACACAGTAGATTTTTTAGGAACTCTCAATCAACGGATTTATGAAACCTGCAACTATCTGGTTCGCGAAACTGGAAAGCCTCTATCACCGGGGATCACCTGGTCAGAAAAACAGGGATCATGCCGAGATTTGACGGTGCTGTTTATCGAAGTTTGTCGAGCGATCGGGCTGGCGGCTCGATTTGTCAGTGGCTATCAAGAAGGCGACCTCGATCGCGACGATCGTCATCTTCACGCCTGGGCTGAGGTTTATCTACCGGGGGCGGGGTGGCGAGGCTATGACCCGACTCATGGATTGGCGGTCAGCGATCGTCACATTGCCCTGGTTGCTAGTGCTGTTTCTAACTATGCGGCTCCGATCTCTGGCAACTTTATTCGAGTCGGAAACGTTCAATCCACGATTCACTATCACATTCAAATTCAAGGGTTGTCTTGATTGGATTTTAGAGATTGATCCCAGTCGATGTTGGGCATTCGCTCAAATGCCTCGTTGAGATAGCCTTCCCAAAACTTACGAATCTGAGCGAGATAAGGCGCGCCTCGATCGAGCTGCAACTCATAGCGAACTTTAAAGCTGTCTGCTTCATACATGACGACGTTAATCGGTGGACCGACTGAAATATTCGATTTCATCGTAGAGTCGATCGACAGCAGCGCACACTTTGCCGCCGCCTCTAAGGACGTATCAAAATTGAGCACTCGATCGAGAATCGGTTTGCCATATTTCGCCTCGCCAATCTGCAAAAACGGCGTTTCTTTAGAGGCTTGAATGCAGTTGCCCTGACTATAAATCATATACAGTTCCGGTTCTTCGCCTCGAATCTGTCCGCCTAGCAAAAACGTGCATTTGAAGTCGATGCGATCTTTTTCGAGCCACGATCGATCCTGCTCTTGAATCTGTCTCACTTTGCTACCAATATATCGAGCGATTTCATACAAATTGGGCAGCGTATGCAGATTGATGGGTTCTTGCACTTTAATGTCTCGTTTCAGCATCGTCAAAACCGATTGAGTCACCGACAGATTGCCCGACGTGCTGAGCAAAATGACCCGCTCTCCGGTCAGTGAAAAGTCAAACAGCTTTTGATAGGTCGAAATATAATCAACCCCAGCATTTGTGCGAGAGTCAGCAGCCATCACCAAGCCAGCGCTGGTCAAAATTCCGAGGCAATAGGTCATTGATGAATGAAAGAGACAACGTTTAGATTTTAGAGGATGTCTAAGAATTATTCGTCCAACAGTAGAGACGTTTCGCTGGAACGTCTCCAAATCATCGGGTAAACGCACAATGGATTGCGTGACGATCGCCATTCAATGAAACGCCTCGACAAAGCCATTGGGTACCCGCACAATGGCTTGTGTGACGATCGCCATTCAATAAAACGTCGCGACAAAGCCATTGGGTAACTGCACAATGGATTGCGTGACGATCGCCATTCAATAAAACGTCGCGACAAAGCCATTGGGTACCCGCACAATGG
>JBBRMC010000875.1:0-1846 GCA_038231055.1 Leptolyngbyales cyanobacterium | reverse complement strand
CTGTCACTGAAACAGGATCGGTGGCAGACAAGCTTGCCCCCACCAAAAGCGCTGTCGTCAAGGATAAGCCTGCCAGTTGGTGTAGCCCAAAGGCAATCCCCGCGTTGGAGATCAGCACACCCACGATCGCAAACAGGCAAATGGGAATGAGGTCGCGTTTTAATTTTGACCACTGCAAATTCCAGGCAGCTTCAAACAGCAGCGGCGGTAGGAAAATTGATAAAATTAGCCCTGGCGAGAGGCTGACGAGACGGACATCGAGCAACGCCAGCCCCAGCCCGACGATGACCAACAGCAACGTGTAGGGAATGTGGCGAAACCAGCTAAAAATTTGGGGCAGGGTCGCCACGCTGAGCGAAACCGAAAGCACCAGTAAAAACTGCTTGAGATTGGCTTCAATCGCGACTTCACCCAGAGAGGATTCAACTGCCATAAGCTTCAGAAAAACGTTGCGTTCACCTTTAGTCTAGGGCGACATGGCTCCTGGTGCTCAATGACCGTCAGAATCGCAGGTACGATAGGGGGGATCAAGAGGGCTTGGAGCTAAGAAGGAGAAAAGTATGCTGAGTAACCTGCGTAAACGCTTCCGATTTTTTCGGCGCAGAGGCATTGCGCTGGAGCAATTACAGCAGCTTGAGACAGACTTGCTAACAGAAGCCACACCGGATTCATCCTATCTAGTGTTAGTGGTTAGTTCTTGCGCGATCGCCACCTTTGGCTTGCTGTCAAACAGTACGGCTGTCATTATTGGCGCGATGATCATTGCCCCGCTGATGCTGCCGATTCGGGGCGTTGCCTTTGGGGCGTTGCTGGGAAATCTGCCCCTGTTTCGGAAAGGACTCATTGCCATTGGCATCGGCACTTTGATAGCGATCGCGATCTCCTTCAGCTTAGGAAAACTGGTGGGTATTCCCAGCTATGGCAGCGAAGTGCTGGCTCGATCAGAACCGACTCTGCTGGATTTGGGCATTGCGATCGTGGCAGGCAGCATTAGCGGCTATGCCAAAGTGCAGCCCAAACTGGCGGGAAGTCTGGCAGGCACCGCGATCGCCGTTGCGCTGATGCCGCCTATCTGCGTGATTGGCTTAGGGCTATCGCAAGCAGACTGGTCGTTGAGTTGGGGCGCAACACTGCTCTATCTGACGAACCTACTAGGCATCACACTTGCCTGTATGCTGACTTTCTGGGTGACAGGTTATGCCTCTCTACAACGTGCTCGCAGGGCGTTACTCTGGACATTGGCATTAACCGCTGTTCTAGTTGCCCCACTGGGCATCGGGTTTTTTCGCCTCGTGCGGCAAGCACAACTCGAAACGAGCCTGAAACAAGCGCTGCTCAATCGCACCGTGACCTTTCAGCGTTTGGGACTATTGAAGATTCAGACGAACTGGCTCGTGAAACCACCAGAAGTACGTTTGAATGTACGCGCTCAAGACCCCGTTACACCCAAGCAGGTATCTCTGCTGCAAGCCTTTGTCAAGCGCGAAATGAAACAGCCGTTTACACTCGTTTTTATTGTCGGTCAGGTGCAGGAGATTCGGGCAGAAGGGGCTTCATCTATAGATAAAACAAGTAACAAAACCAGGAAATCAGTACAGACTGATGAGCTAGGAGTGAAATAGTTTGGAATCTATTGAAGGAGCATCACACTCCGTTCGATCGAGGTTTGGATAGTGCTTGTAACTCCTCCCAGGCATAGTGAGCGGGCAATTCAGGTTCTTTAGCATCTGCACCCAAGCCTAAGCTAAAGGAGGGTTTAGTTTCCTGAAGCACCTCTTCTGTAAACTCTGCGATCGCGTCTCCTGCCATACCACCCGCGATCGCGCCAGCCACACTGCCAACGGCT
>JBBRMC010000874.1:0-1846 GCA_038231055.1 Leptolyngbyales cyanobacterium | reverse complement strand
GATCCGTCATTGCCAAAACCTTTCGCCCCCTAAATCCCCCATTCTGGTGGACTTTGAGATGAAACGAGGTTTTAGAGGTCAAGCTATTTATCTTGTTCAAAGTCCCCCAATTTTGGGGGATTTAGGGGGCATAAGCCGACTCAAACGAAGCGACAAGGACTTGTGTGTACACGGTAGACCCCAGGAGAGGGAACTGGACAGTTTTTGAAAGTCCTTCTCCCCAGGGAGAAATCTACTTCTTAGGTTGCGCTGCCGGAGCTGCGGGTCTGCCCTGAGCAGGTGCTAGCGATCGCACAAACTCAATCGACTCTCTCGGCGGAATCAACACAATTTTATCGAGTTGGGGATCGTTCTGCTTCTTCATCGCTTCGACCACGCCTTCTAATGGAAAGACTTGAATGTCAACGCTAGAAGCCAGATTGGGCTGCTGTTGTTTGAAGCGATCAAGCAGGGTTTGCAGTTCTTCTTTGTTAAAGAACATCGGGATCACCGACTTGTCGCCCTGCTGGATAGTGAGAAATCCTTTTTCTTTTTCTTTGCCAGCTCGTGCCACAAATAACGGAGTGCCGTTGAACTGAGTGACTTTGCTGTCCCCAACCTTCATGACCGCAACCGCCGAATCTAGCTGCTGCTTGGTCGGCACATAAGCAAAATCAAGTCGATCAGGCTTGCCTTGATTAGATTGAACGAGTTGATAAACCTCTGCCAGCGACACAGGCACCACTTTCACTTCTTTCGCCAGATTGGGATTTTTGCTTTTCAGCGTTTCTAGGAACGCTTGAGCATCTCTCTGGCTAACAAAAACTCCAGCGACGGGGCTGCCTTTTTGACCGTTGGGCGGTGAAGCGACTAACGGCGCACCTTGAGAGTTAGCGATCGTAAACATGGGAACGGGACGAAGCTTTTGCACAATTTGCTCTGGGGTCAATGCCAACGCCCGCAGACCCGCTCCCACAAAAGAACCGACGATCGTTACTCCGACTAAACCAACCGTAGCACTCCAACGAATCAATGATTTCATGATTGCTCCTAACATTAAAAACGACATCAAAACCAAAACACAGATGAGGAAAAAACATCTGCCTGCTTTGTCTAACTGCGGCAGTTTATCTCTTCATTCTGCTGGGTTTACTCCTCTTACTTCAACGACTGCAATTGTTGTCTGGATTCGATACAACGCATCAAATCGTTCAATCCCATCCACACATTGATTGAGATCTTCAGCAAGCTCAAAATCACAACGGGTCGCACGGTTAAGTTGACAGGGTTGGAGTCTCAGCAATGGGTGACAGGTTTGAATGGTGGATAGTTCCAGAATGGGCTTGCGATTAGTAGAATGCGCGTTTTTTGGGTGAGCTATAGTTGCTACTGACTGATTTCGAGTCTTGGAAATAGTAGCACCTATTTGGCGAGTTTCACCGTTTCAACCCTTCGCACCTGACGGCAGAATATTGCGATCGCCCTGGAATCTACTCAGGCTTTTGCGCGATCGAGTACCAGATTTGACGGCTCCTATCTGAAGCGCTAAAGTCAGAATCTTTAGAACTGAAAATCTCCTGAAACAGTGAGCTTCAAGGGAACTTATTTGAATCGGGATGACAGGATTCGAACCTGCGGCATCCTGCTCCCAAAGCAGGCGCGCTACCAAGCTGCGCTACATCCCGTTATGCACTTTGTTAGTATAGCTTGCTTTCGTGAAAAAGTGACTTCTTTAACACTGAGCTACCTTCAAACCCAGATGTGAAGCAGGTTTGAGTCCTTAAACCTTTTTAATTATCCTCTAAAATTGAATGACCATAAATCGTCAAATAGGTCTCGGTTGGGCTGATAGGCAGCACTCTCAAGG
>JBBRMC010000873.1:0-1851 GCA_038231055.1 Leptolyngbyales cyanobacterium | reverse complement strand
TCTAGCCCTGCTTGGGCGCACCCGATCGCAAAGAAACTATGGTTGAGAACGTTGCGGCGATCGCTCAGGTGAATTGCTCTGGCAGGTCGAATAAATGCCACCTCAGAATCCGCCATAAACCATTCAGTTATGTCAGCCGTAACCGTATTGGTCGAATTCATCGCCGCTAAAGGCATCGGTTTGCTGAAGCAAAGGCTGCCACCAGAGGGTTGGTGAGTCTCCACGAAAGGCACCATTCCATACACGGCTTGACCGTCAGGCAACATGGCTGCCAGCAGAAATGATTGGAAAAGGTCAAACCCTGTAATCCAGGGGACGTGCCCGTGCAGTCGAAAGCCTCCCTCAACTCGCGTTGCTTTAATGGGAGGATCGGTTTCGCGTCGCAGGTGAGAGAATCCGATCCCAATGAGTTTCTGTCCACTGCTCATGTGAGGCAAATAGGACTGTTTAAGGGCTTGATTCTCGCTTTGGGCTAGCATCGCTGCTGCGCTTTGGTGCTGAGTTTGCAAAAATGCTAGTGCTCCAGAGTGTCTAGCGATTCGTTCTTGAAACTTAGAAAATAGTAAGTCATCAATCCCAGATCCTCCCCACTCTTGAGGAACGCGCAACGCGAGTAAATTTAGATCTGCTAGCCCTTGCAGTGCCGATCGTAAGACCTCTGCTCGATCGTCCATTTCTTCAGCATGGGGAGTGACTACTTCACAGAGATAGGCATCTAACGGGTCAAATAAATTAGGGGAAATCATAGAAATCTGATAGACAAAAGGGTAGCCCAACTTCTCCGTAGGAGTAGGATAGTGATCGGAATTGTTTGATTTGATCCTAGTCTTTCGCTTTCTTCATGGGAACCGATGTCAGCCGCGCTTTAGTCCACGATTGGCTCTATCAACTGAGATTTTTGATTTATTTAGTGGCAATCGCTTGGGGAGTTGCGATCGTAAACTTTGGACTATTGGGGAATGCCTTGAATCGATTTGGTCTGATCCCTCGGACTCTGATTGGATTACCCGGAATTTTGCTGTCTCCGTTTCTCCACGTAGACTGGCAGCATCTTGAAGGCAACACCGTTTTCTATTTTATTTTTGGTGGCTTAGTGTTTTTGAGAGATCCCAGTGATTTTGGGGCAATCACAGCAGCGATCGCGGTTATTTCAGGGTCTGCTCTATGGTTAATTGGTAGACCCGTGACGTATGTCGGTGCAAGTGGCGTTCTGTTTGGTTATATCGGATTTTTGCTCTCGTTTGCTTACTTCGATCGCAACCTCTCTTCTGTGCTGGTACTGATATTGACCGTCATGCTAGTGTTCTTTACCCAACGATTTGGGCACACGCTCTGGTTGATTGTGCCTATCCGTAAGCGGATGGCTTGGGATGGTCATCTGGCAGGATTATTAGCAGGTATTTTAGTGGCGCGTCATCTACCTACGTTTAGAGGCTGGTTTGATCAGGTGATCGACGGCTTAACTCGATTTGGACAATCACTGACGTAGAGGATTAATCCCATTCACCGCTATCCACATTTAGTCCCATCCACTTGAGACATCTTTGCATCTCTTGGTGCATGGTTTTAGCGTCGGCATGATAGCGTCGTCCGTGTCCCGGCAAGACCCACTCAAAGGAGTAGTTCGCAAGCGTTTGCATCGATCGCTGCAACTCTACCCACGAATACCAGCAGACTTCGCGGAACGCAACCAGTTGATTTTGATTGGCGGACCAGGCAAGATGATCCCCGGTAAACAAGAATTTATTTTGGTAGAGCAGAACAGTGTGCCCTTTTGTATGACCAGGGACGGGAATAATCAACAGATCTGGGTCTAGCTGAATTGGATCTGACCCCGTGAGTTGAATTTCG
>JBBRMC010000872.1:0-1858 GCA_038231055.1 Leptolyngbyales cyanobacterium | reverse complement strand
GTCTACCGTAACCGTGGTTCCGGCGGCTTCAAACTCGATTTTTCCTCCGGCAGTTTGGGTCAGGGTGCCGCTAACTCCGCCTGGAGTTGTCAGCGAAATTGTGGCATTTCCGGGGGTTTCTTCAACGATCGCGATGCGCGTTTGGGCTTTTCCAACCAGAGTCCAGCGATCGACCGTCTCACCACTTCCGCCGAGGGTTTCGGGGGCTGCTGCATTGCCATTCCACAGTGACCCAATCACCATCGGCAAGCGAGGGTCGCCATTCACAAACGTGATCAGGACTTCATCCCCCACATCAGGCAGCATAAATGCGCCATAGTTCGACCCGGCAACGGGCACCGCAACTCTTGCCCAAATCGGCGCATCCTGGTTAACGCCATCAAAATTAAACAATCGCACCTGCACTCTAGAGAGCTTTTCTGGATCGTTGACCGATACCACGTCTCCCAAATAGCTGCCATGCAGGGCTGTCGTTAGATGTTCAAAGATTGGCTGCATCAGTTTCCTCCCCAAAATGCGCATTCGGCTTCAAAGTCGGTGATATAGCCGCCGTCTGCGTCTAAGCTAAAGCGATGACAGGCACGAGTCACGTAGTAGGTATTGCTGAAGCGATCGCCCAATCCCGTCAGGGTTAAATGGGTTCCAACTCGCAGCGCTGGATTACCGTCCGCCGTGCCCTCGACGCAAACAAACTGCCGTGCCCGATCGTCAAACGCAGCATCGGCAAGGGCTTGTGCCTCAGCATCAGTTGTGACTGCCAAGTGAGACAAATGATGGGAGCGATCGCCCAAGGTATTCTGCAAAATTCGTGAGCCGGGGGTGCCCGTGCCCGATCGCAGATGTGCCCCTCGACTGTTGGCGCTCACTCGCCGTCCTTGAGCCGCATTCCAACCGCTAACGGTGACTTCGGTGACTTGGTGGGCTAGATCGACCAGGACTTTTGCCCGTCGTAATTGACTATTGATCGCCAGTTCTAAACTGCCCCGTCGCACTTCACCCTTAGGCGAAACGTGTAGCTCTTTGCCCACGACTTGCAGATCGCCATCATAGCGATCGAGCATCCGTCGTAGAAACGCTAAATCACTCTCATTAAGCTGCACTTGAGTTCCGATCGGGTCAGTCAATCCGGTAATCACGGGCGTGAGACTCAATTGGCTGGCAAGCTGTCGGGCGAGATCCGCGATCGAGACATCGGTATGAATTTTGCTTTGTCGCGCCATGCGTGCCCGTTGAAAGACATCCTCTGCGAGAACTGTAATATCGGGCGCTCCGCTTTCTGGGAAGTCAATCTCTAACCCCGTAATTGCGCCCTGAAAGATTTCTTGTGGAGCTGTTATGTCACCTGCATAGAGCGCGATCGTGGCTCCTAGTTTTAGAATTTTGTTGTCTTCAAATGCAAAATCTGCCCCTCCATTTGGGTCACTGACCACGTTGCTGAGTCTCAGCTCTAGGGCTGACATACCGCCATCTTGCTCGACCATTTCCATCGCCACGATCGATTCGCTCACCTTGGGATACTCTTGAGCATTGATCCGAACGGTGGGCTGGGCGCTATAAACGGCAAGGGGGCTGAGTCGGGTTTCGGGCATGGCTAACAACGTCTAAAGAACTGAAACTGAAGATCCTCATTCCCTAACCCTTCTTCTCCCTGGGTAGAAAGGAACCGGGTTCTGGCTCCCTCTCTGCGGGCTACCGTGTACACACAAGTCCTCGTAGCTTCGTTTGAGTCGGCTTATGCCCCCTAAATCCCCCAAAATTGGGGGACTTTGAACAAGATGAATGGCTTGACCTCTAAAACCTCGTTTCATCTCAAAGTCCACCAGAATGGGGGATTTAGGGGGCGAAAGGTTTTGGCAAT
>JBBRMC010000871.1:0-1859 GCA_038231055.1 Leptolyngbyales cyanobacterium | reverse complement strand
GGGAGTGAGTCCTGATCGCTACCGCATGGTCGATGGATCAGGACTCGCCGATCGTAACCGCGCTAGTGCCGAGGCGTTGGTGCAAACCCTGCAAGCAATGGCACAGATTCCTGAAGCGGATGTGTTTCGGCGATCGTTGGCGGTTTCTGGGGTAAGTGGCACGCTAAAGAAACGCTTTCGTAATACCCCCGCCCAAGGCATTGTCTCTGCCAAAACAGGCACGATCACGGGCGTAGTTGCCCTTTCTGGCTATGTGACTCCGCCGAACGCCGCCCCATTAGTATTTAGCATGATTGCCAACTCTGGCGCGTCAACCGGGACTGTTCGATCGGCGGTTGATGACGTGGTAGTGCTGCTCACTCGACTACGGGGTTGTGGATAGTACGGTATCGCTTCGTTTCAGTCGGCTTCTGCCCCCTAAATCCCCCAAATTGGGGGACTTTGACTCCGAGTAATGGCTTGAATTCTGAACCGAACCTCTTTCTGGCTCAAAGTCCCCCAGAATGGGGGATTTAGGGGGCGAAAAGTTCGGCAATGACGAATCGATTGACTTGTGTATACATGGTAGATTTCCATTCTGGGGTAGAACGGCATCGCAGTAAAAAGGCTAGTGCAAAATTTCAGTAAACCCTTCGTGGAGTTTTAATTTGACTCGACTCGCATCACATTGGCTGCGACTGAGAGAGAGATGTGTCAAAGTGGAAATATATAGTAATTGTAAAAAGTCACGATCGCGGCTTCCCCTGCCAAGGTTCCTTATTCACAATACAAATGAGTCCGGGCTTGGTTAGTGCGCGATTCGAGTTCTCTCTTAGTTGCCAGTTGTCTTAATTATGAACAGTGCTTTTCTCGCTCGTCTTCACAGTCCTAATCGTCCTGTGCTGGTCTTTGATGGTGCAATGGGCACTAATTTGCAAGTGCAAAATCTCACCGCCGATGACTTTGGCGGAGCCGACTATGAAGGCTGTAATGAATATTTGGTACACACCAAGCCAGAAGCGGTCGAGAAAGTTCATCGAGATTTCTTGGCAGCCGGGGCAGATGTGATCGAAACCGATACCTTTGGCAGCAGTTCGTTTGTGTTGGCTGAATATAACTTAGCGGATCAGGCTTATTCGCTCAGTAAAACTGCCGCAGAATTGGCAAGACGAGTCGCCGATGAGTTTTCGACCCCTGAGAAACCTCGCTTTGTCGCAGGCTCGATCGGACCAGGCACCAAACTTCCGACTCTGGGCAACATCGACTATGACACCCTCAAAGCCGCCTTTGCAGAACAGGCAGAAGGCTTATATGACGGGGGCGTAGACCTATTCCTCGTTGAGACGTGTCAAGACGTGCTGCAAATCAAAGCGGCATTAAACGGCATCGAACAAGTCTTTAAGAAAAAGGGCGATCGTCGTCCGCTGATGGTGTCGGTGACGATGGAAATTCAGGGCACGATGCTGGTCGGGTCAGATATCAGCGCGGTGTTAGCGATTCTAGAGCCATACCCGATCGACATTCTCGGATTGAATTGTGCCACGGGTCCAGATCGGATGGCAGAACACATTAAATATCTGTCGGCTCATTCGCCCTTTATCGTGTCGTGTATTCCCAACGCTGGCTTGCCTGAGAACGTGGGAGGACACGCGCACTATAAGCTAACGCCAATGGAATTGAGAATGGCGTTAGGTCACTTTGTTGAAGACTTGGGCGTGCAGGTGATCGGAGGTTGCTGTGGCACTCGCCCCGATCATATTCATCAATTGGCAGAGGTGGCATCTCAGCTAACACCTAAAGAGCGTCAAGTTCGTAGCAATGGGCAAGTTGCGGCTCGTCCAGCGTTACATTATGTGCCGTCAGCAGCGTCTATCTACAGC
>JBBRMC010000870.1:0-1859 GCA_038231055.1 Leptolyngbyales cyanobacterium | reverse complement strand
TGCTGCACAAATAATCTGAGTTGAGACCATTGCCACTAGCTCGAAGTGTAAAGATTCATAGATTGTGAATACTCTCCCTAGAGATATAGATCGATTTTTCTAAAGAATCAGCTTTGGAGTTGAGGTCACTTCACAACCTTGACCACTGTGCCGATGTTGACTTTCTCAAATAGCTCTGCGGCATCTTTGACATACATCCGCACGCAGCCGTGAGAAGCCGCTTTTCCGACCGATAGCGGCGTGGGGGTGCCGTGGAACCCGATCGAGTTTTTACCATCCGTCCAAAACCCAAGCCAATAGCCTCCTAAAGGATTCTCAGGATCTTTGCCCGGAACCTTCTCGCCCGTGAAAGGGTGTACCCAAATCGGATTTCTGACTTTTTGCCTGACTCGAAAGCTGCCAGTCGGCGTTTCCCATCCAGGGCGACCCACGGCGATCGGATAGGTTTTAACTTTTTCATCGCCTTGATAAAGCGTGACCTGGCGCTTGCTGAGACGAATTTCTAACCGCAGAGGCTGAGCAACAGGCTGGGTTTGAAAAGAATTAAGAGACTGAGTTGGGGTAGGCTCGATCGCTAGTCCCGTTTGAGGAATTGTAAGCGCGGCGATCGTCCCCAACACGCCCATCAGCCTAACAGAGTGCTTCAGCATCAACAAATCCGACAAAACTACTCTGATGAGCGAAACAGGTTAAGCGGTCAACCATCATCTACCTAGAGGTAGACAACGTTCAAATACCACGTTAGAAACTGTCCTAGCCCTTTTGATATGGATCATCGGAACTACGAGAAATATAGGTCGTTTGGAGAACGCAATTTTTGAGACACGTTTCGGTAGAACGCCTCTAGGAACTGGTGAGGAATTGCTTGAGGCTTAATAGGGTGATAGTTTGCCCTAAACCAATCGGTAAAACTGAAATGCCTTCAATGCGCGACTGCACCCAACCATCACCCCACGCCCATTCATGAAAGCCATCAATGCCTTGACTCAGCAAAAACCGCACTCGATTAGGTTCTGCAATCTCAACTTGATGTTGAATCGCGATCGCACCTGCCCAGCTTGTAAAAGTCAAACCAGGATGCACTGCGTCAGGCAACCCTTCTGAAAATCGCTCAAACCAAATCCACTTAGAAAACTGAGCAGGATTGGCGAGGCTTTGGCGAAGGGCTGCTTCAGATGCGTTGACTTCAATTCGCAGATTGCTTTGTTGAAACGTACCAAACATCAGGTCACTCAGAATGGGGGAATGATTTTAGTATGGCAAACGATACCGTTTAGCGACTGCCAAACTCTAGATCTCGTCTGCCCTCAAGCGCGCGCGCCAGCGTCAACTCGTCTGCATATTCTAGGTCACCGCCCATCGGCAGACCAAAGGCAATCCGAGTCACCCGCGTAAAGGGCTTGAGCAAATGACCTACAAACAGCGTTGTCGTTTCACCTTCAACAGTGGGACTGATCGCAAGAATCACCTCGTCGATCTTCTGTTGACTGACGCGCCTTTGCAACGCATGAATATTTAGCTGGTCGGGACCGATGCCGTCGATCGGAGAGATTAACCCACCCAAAACGTGATACTTTCCCCGATATTCACGGGTTTTTTCTAGAGCAATCACGTCTCTAGAGTCAGCCACGACGCAGATCGTGCTGCTGTCACGATTAGGAGCGCGGCAGATATCACAAACAGGTTCAGCCGACAAATGAAAGCAAACCGAACAAAAACCCACTTGCAGCTTTGCCTCCATCAGTGCCTGAGCGAGTGCTTTCACTTCTTCTTCAGGGCGCTTGAGGATATAGAGTGCAAGCCGTTGGGCTGTTTTAGGACCAACACCAGGGAGATGTTGAAGGTGCTCGATTAACCGA
>JBBRMC010000869.1:0-1861 GCA_038231055.1 Leptolyngbyales cyanobacterium | reverse complement strand
CGGCAATATTTCACCACGATCGTCTCAAGCAACGACATCACCGTCAGCAAGCCCGAACCCGATGGCTATCTTTTGGCAGTCGATCGCTTAAATCAAGCCTTTCCTGATCTCGATTTGCATCCGTCTGAGTGTTTAGCGATCGAAGATACCTTCGCAGGTATTGCTGCTGCAAAACGGGCAGGCATTCCGGTCGTTGGGGTTGCCAATACTTATCCATTCCATATGTTGCAGCGTTGCGCCAACTGGACAGTCGATTATCTCTCAGATCTCGAACTCGATCGGATTCAACACATTTTTTCTAAAGAGACTCTTGATTTTAAAGCAAGCTGATTTTGAAATGGTAAACTAGCGTTGCTAGGGGAGTTAGCTCAGTTGGTAGAGCGCTGCGATCGCACCGCAGAGGTCAGGGGTTCGATTCCCCTATTCTCCATCCTATATGTCCATTTCTCCGTCTACTCAGCGATCGTATCGATCGTTTAGTGCTGACCCCGACGAGTTTCAATCCGATCATTCAATCTCATCTTACCTTTGAGCAAATTGAGTCGTATCTCTCTCCTCACAAACAGTCCGTTAGAGATCGTTAAGAGCAAGATAATCAGAAGTTCGGCGGTGAGAAGCATTCCTGGTGCTGCTTGGTGATCTAGCAGAGATGGTGCTGACTGTTTTAGTGTATCTGAGTTTTAGCGATCGCCTTCGACTCTTCTAATCGCCTCATTATCTGACTATAATCCTTGAGAATAGTTATTTGTTGCAGCTTACAGTAAATAGTCATGCGTCGATTGCCGTTAAGGAAGCTGCTGATCGGGGAACTGAGTTGGAAAAGGCTAGTGCGATCGCTCCTATTTATTTACCTTTCTTTTGCAGTTTATGTCTTCTTTCGAGCAGACAGCATGATCTTTTTGCCTCAGCCTGCTACCTATCAAGACACGAAGACTATTCTTAAGCTGTCGGTGACTCAGACTGAGCAGATTTCGGCAGTCTATTTGCCCAATTCTCAAGCTACGCATACTTTGCTCTACATTCACGGGAATGCGGAAGATTTGGGAGATATTCATCCTCTGCTCGATCGCTTGCATGGCTGGGGATTTAGTGTGTTTGCTTATGACTATCGGGGTTATGGAACCAGCGATGGCAACCCAAGTGAACGCAATGCCTATCAAGATGCGGATGCTGCCTATAGTTACCTGACTCAGCAACTCAAAATACCGCCTGAGAAAATTATTGTATATGGTCGATCGGTGGGCGGCGGATCAGCCGTTGAGCTAGCAAGTCGGCATCCTGTGGGCGGTTTGATTTTAGAGAGTACGTTTACCTCTGCCTTTCGAGTTGTGGTGCCGTTTCCTATTCTTCCTTTCGACAAGTTTTCTAATCTTGACAAATTGCGAAAGGTGCATTGCCCTGTTCTCGTGATGCACGGTCAAGCCGATCAAACCATTCCATTTCAACACGGTCAGAGGCTTTATGACGCTGCTCCAGAGCCGAAAATGTCCCTTTGGATTGCAGAAGCAGGACATAATGATTTTGCCTTAGTGTCAGGTGAACGTTACCAACAAACCTTAGTCGCCTTTCAAAAACTTGTGGAAACCCATAAATGATTTAATCACTTCAGAACCGTCCTGGAGCGGTATGCGCCGGGTTGAAAGATTAGGCTGCTTAGGTAAGGAGCGTGGATTTATTAAGGTGCAACGTCTCACCCTCACCCTAGCCCGCTCCCCAAGGCGCTACCGTGTACACACAAGTTGATCCGATCCGTCATTGCCAAAACCTTTCGCCCCCTAAATCCCCCATTCTGGTGGACTTTGAGATGAAACGAGGTTTTAGAGGTCAAGCCATTTATCTTGTTCAAAGTCCCCCAATTTTG
>JBBRMC010000868.1:0-1864 GCA_038231055.1 Leptolyngbyales cyanobacterium | reverse complement strand
TTAAACCCCTTCAACCGACTCAAGGTTTAAACCCTAAAATTCTTCGTCCGTTAGCGTCTCAATCAACAAATCAACCTGTCTTTGACGTTGAGCCAAAAACATCTCACACTGTCTCAAATATCTAACAGCCGTCGAAAATTGCTCAAACACATCGGCAAGTTCTAACTCGCCTGACTCAATGCGCGACAAAATTGATTCGACTTGGGCGACGGTGGCTTCATAGTTCCAGTCAGCTTGAAATGATTGCTGGGATGGGTAGCTCTCGATCGCCGAATCTTCATCTGCTTCGATTTGTTTTACGTGACCTGCATTCGAGCCAGGGGAAATATTCATCTAGCACCCCGGAGTGAAGGTGACATCTAATTCCTCTACTTATAGTCCCTATTCGTCAAAAGTGGGTGATGTCTTCGATACTTCAGTGACTTTGACGGTCACCTGTCCTTGCCCTAATTGAATCGATAAATCTTCACCAAGAGTGAGTTCTGATGCCGATCGAGCAATGCTGCCATTCATCTGTCGCACCACCGCATAGCCTCGCTGGAGAACGGCTTGTGGGTCAAGAGTCGCTAACTTTTCTTGCAGAAGTTGATGATGGTGAGCCGCTTCTTGAAACGGTCGGCGAGCGGACTGAATCAGGCGTTGTCGCAGCCAAGTCACGACCTGGGCTTCTTGTTTGAGTTGACGATCGAGCTTCAGCCGGTTGAAGCGATCGCGTAAATCATGTAGACGATCGTGTTCGACCTCCAAGTACTGCATCACCGCAGAATTGAGTGCCTGAACTCGACTTTGATGGTCGGCGTGCAGGTCTGCTAGAAAAGGAATCGCTTGCTCGGCAGCAGCGGTCGGCGTGTGAGCGCAAACATCCGCCGCGAGGTCTGTCAATGACTCATCGCGCTGATGCCCAATCCCTGCAATGACAGGAATCGAGCAATTGGCTACGGCTCGAACCACAAATTCGTCATTAAAACACGCCATATCTTCGATCGCACCGCCTCCTCGTGATAGAATTAGTACATCCGCTCTAAGATCTCGCTCGACTCGCGCGATCGCTGCCACGATCGAAGCGGGAGCCTGCTCTCCTTGCACCAATGCTGGAGAAAACAGCACCCGTAACCCTGGATAGCGACGTTTAAGAGTCCGTTGGATGTCTCCCCAAGCAGCCGCTTGAGGCGATGTCACCACTGCAACGGTTTGAGGATGAGCGGGTAATGGACGTTTTCTCTCTGGGTCAAAGAGTCCTTCTCGCTCTAAGCGGTTTCGTAGCTGCCGATAGCGAAGAGCCAATAGCCCCTCTCCTGCCGGGAGTGCTTGCCAGACAATTAACTGGTAGCTGCCCCTTTGAGGATGAAGGCTAATCCGACCTAGCAAAATCAACTGTTCTCCTGGCTCTGGCAGGGTCGCCAATTTGTCGAGTTGGCTATTCCAGACCACGCAGCTAATCGCGGCTTTGGCATCGGGGTCTTGCAGGGTGAAAAACAACCCACTGCGGTATTTCGACGCACTAGAGACTTCCCCTGTCACCCAAACTTGACGGAGTTGGTCATCTTGTTCAAGCAGCAGTTGAATATAGGCGGTTAACCCACCCACTGATAGGGCAGAATCTGGCACGATCGAGCTAGGCACATTAAACGACATCCCATGTAACCTGGAGAGAGAAGCATCAAACTATGGACTGATTTCCACCACGATTTCTAACTCTCATGCTACAAGGTTAATCACGAGTAGCCCTGACAGACTCCAATCCTAATCTCTTCCTCTCTACAACTTTTCTATTTTGAGGCGCTAATGGCTAGCAGTAAGACAACCGAAAGTTCCGATAAGCAAAAAGCCCTAACGATGGTGCTCACCCAGATCGAGCGCAACT
>JBBRMC010000867.1:0-1868 GCA_038231055.1 Leptolyngbyales cyanobacterium | reverse complement strand
CGGATGGAGACGGCTCGGTGGGGTTGAGAGCGATCAAAGAGGGTGGCGGTGTGACATTTGCTCAATGCGAAAATACAGCCAAATTCGACGGTATGCCCAGTACTGCGATTGCCACCGGAAATGTGGATTTTGTTTTGCCGCCTCAAGCCATTGCCGCAGAACTGATACATCTCAGTCGCAGTCCCTTTGTGTTTCACTCAGAGCCGAAGACGCTGGTGAAGGAATTGCCGCCTGAACCTGGTGATGCTTTGGCTACCATCTTTGCGCTCTTGCGGACAAATACAGGCGTTGACTTTACCCACTACAAACCGGCCACTTTGAATCGCCGGATGCAGCGGCGAATGCTGTTGTATAAGCTGGATAGCTTGGAAGAGTATGCTCAATACCTGCAAGAGCATCCGCCGGAAGTTCAAGCGCTGTATGAAGAAATTCTGATCCACGTCACCAGTTTCTTTCGCGATCCCCAAGTCTTTGAACAATTGAAAGCCGAGGTTTTTCCCACAATCAGCGAAAATAGATCGCTCGATGCGCCGATTCGGATTTGGGTCGCAGGCTGTTCAACGGGTGAAGAAGTCTACTCGCTCGCCATCTGCTTATTAGAGTTTTTCAGCGATCACGCTACTATCCCGCCAATTCAGATTTTCGCCACCGACATCAGCGAAGCGGCAATCACCAGAGCTAGGTCAGGCTTTTACTTAGAAAGCCAGATGGAAGGGGTTTCACTTGAGCGCCAAAGCCGTTTCTTTGTCCCTCTAGCAAACGGTGGCTATCAAATTAGCAGTGCTGTCCGCGAACTGTGTGTGTTTGCGCGACACAACTTAGGCGGCGACCCACCATTCTCGAATCTCGACCTGATTAGCTGTCGCAACGTGCTGATTTATTTATCAGATGTGCTGCAAGAACACATTATATCTATGTTTCATTACAGTCTCAACTTAACGGGCTTTCTGCTGCTGGGCACTTCCGAAAGCGTCAAAACCTCCTCAAACTTGTTTACTGTAGTGGATGAAGCCTGCAAAATCTATTTGAGAAAATTGAGCTTAACTCGTTCCTTATTTTTGTTGAAGCCGAGTTCTCTGCCAGCCTCCCGCCTCGATACGCGGCAGCGCATCCCGGAAACGCTCGCTATTCCTGTTGATTTAGCGCGAGAAGTTGACCAACTGATCTCAAACCGCTATGCGCCTGTATTGGTCGTGGTCAATGACCAGATGCAGATTGTTCAAATGCGAGGAGACCTCGATCCCTACCTGAAACTAACCCCTGGAACTACTGATCTAAACCTGTTACTGATGGCACGCTCAGACTTAGCTCTAGCGCTTCGCACCACAATTTATCAGGCACAGACCCAAAACGTCGCAGTGCGACAAGAACAAATTCAGCTGAAAGCGGATGAGCAATCGCTCAATCTCAATCTGGAAGTGATCCCATTCCGCCGGGGGAACGGAAATGCGCTCTATTTTTTGGTATTTTTGGAGACAGTTTTACCGTCAACCACTGCTCTTAGCCCGACGACGGCGGAAAGCCGGGAGTCAATAGACTTGGAGCGTGAAATTGTGAATCTCCGTCAGGCGCTGGCAGCAGCCGCCCAACGAGAAATATTGGCTCAAACACATCTCCAAGGGGTGATAAGTGAGCAAAACCATCTCAACCAAAGCCTGCGAGTGGCGAACGAAGAAATTTTATCGAGTAACGAGGAATTGCAAAGCACGAATGAAGAACTCCAAACGGCTAAAGAAGAGATTCAAGCCACCAATGAAGAACTCTCTACCACCAACGAGGAACTTCTTTTCCGCAATCTGCAACAAAACCGAGACAATAGCGATCTCAACAATTTTCTGACTAGCATCAGTATCCCGATTGTCATGTTG
>JBBRMC010000866.1:0-1870 GCA_038231055.1 Leptolyngbyales cyanobacterium | reverse complement strand
CTTCGCGAGTCGCCAACCGAACTAGGATGGCTGCGGTTGAAACCGCCAAAATCCCTGCGGTCAAGATGAGAGCAGTTTGCCACTTTGTTGGTTGAAGGGTGAAAAATTTCATGGTGCGTCGAGGAGGTTTGCAAGGCGATCTTTGATGGTGGAATTGGGGAGACGTTCCACTAAACTGTCTTACGGCATCGTCGAAATTTGTAGCCGACCTCGCGTGTGGGGCAATTGGTAGAGCGGTTCCCCTAGTAAAGAAAACTCTTATTTTTGATCTTTTGTCTCAGGCGTTCGGTTTTCCGATCTAATCTTAATTAGCACTCTGCCTGAACGAGTGCTAAATTTCTAGGTAGAGAACTAGGGAATTGATATGGCAAAGTTTGTAGTCTTTAAAGACGAAGCTCGGCAGGCGCTTGAGCGAGGAGTTAACTCTCTCGCCGATGCTGTGAGAGTTACGCTAGGTCCTAAGGGACGCAACGTATTGCTCGAAAAGAAGTTTGGTACACCTCAAATTGTCAATGATGGCGTGACGATCGCCAGAGAAATTGAACTCGAAGATCCGCTCGAAAACACAGGCGCGGCTTTGATTCGCGAAGTGGCTTCTAAAACTAAAGATTTGGCTGGAGACGGCACCACCACCGCAACGGTTCTTGCCCAAGCGCTGATTCGTGAAGGCATGAAGAATGTGGCAGCAGGTGCTAACCCGGTCAGCTTGCGACGCGGAATTGAGAAAGCAGTCGCCAAAATTGTTGAAGAAATTGCAGCCGTCGCCAAGCCCGTTGAAGGCAACGCGATCGCGCAAGTCGCAACCGTCTCCTCTGGAGGTGATGAAGAAGTCGGCGCAATGATTTCTGAAGCGATGGATAAAGTCGGCAAAGATGGCGTGATCTCAGTCGAAGAGTCTAAGTCTCTCGCTACTGAAATGGATCTGGTCGAAGGGATGCAAATCGATCGGGGCTATCTCTCGCCTTATTTCATCACCGACACCGAGCGTCTAATCACAGAGTTCGAGAATGTTGCGATTTTGCTGGCTGATAAGAAAATTAGCTCGATTCAAGACCTGATTCCGGTTTTGGAGAAGATTGCTCGTGGGGGTCAACCACTGCTAATCATCGCTGAAGACATTGAAGGAGAGGCACTTGCAACCCTAGTAGTCAACCGTTTGCGCGGTGTCCTCAGCGTGGCAGCGATTAAAGCTCCTGGCTTTGGCGAACGTCGTCGAGCCATGCTGCAAGATATCGCCGTTCTCACTAGCGGTCAGGTCATCTCTGAAGACATGGGCTTGAGCCTCGACACTGTGACGTTAGAAATGCTGGGTTCTGCCCGCAAAGTGACGATCACCAAAGATACCACCACGATCGTGGCGGGTGGCGACAATTCGAGTGATATTCAAAAGCGCGTCGCTCAACTGCGAAGTGAACTAGAGCGCTCTGACTCTGATTACGATCAAGAAAAAATTCAGGAACGGATCGCGAAACTGGCGGGTGGCGTTGCAGTCATCAAAGTTGGTGCCGCAACCGAAACCGAACTCAAAGATCGCAAGAACCGCATCGAAGATGCCCTTAACGCGACGAAAGCCGCCGTTGAAGAAGGTATTGTTCCGGGTGGTGGCACCACGCTAATTCACCTGGCTATCAAACTCGAAGCGTTCAAGGAAACTCTCAATGATGAAGAGAAAATCGGCGCAAACATTGTGATGAAAGCGCTCGAAGCGCCTCTCAAGCAAATCGCTGATAACGCGGGTGTCGAAGGCTCTGTAGTCGTTGAGAAAGTCCGAGGTCTGGACTTCAATGTCGGCTACAACGCGCTGACTGACACCTATGAAGACTTAATCGCTTCTGGAATTGTCGATCCGGCAAAAGTGGTGCGATCGGCG
>JBBRMC010000865.1:0-1871 GCA_038231055.1 Leptolyngbyales cyanobacterium | reverse complement strand
GTGAGTATTGCAAGAAATATTTTACTTTGCAAGTACACAACGTTTCAAAGCAAAACCTGCACACCAGCTTGTTTATTTCTGGACAGATTAGTACAAGATCAATTCAGTGCCCACGTTGCGCAATACAGCAACGATCAACGACTTGGTTTTCCTAGAATACAATCCGTGCCATCAATATACTTGAGGCCTAACCCGCCAATCAACCGGAATTGCAATAGCCCGCTTCGCGGTCAATTGCAATCCGGTTATTGGCAACGTTAGGGCGCACTAAATGCCGTGCCGGCGGCCTTCCGGCGTTATTGAAGGAGGACAATATGAGTAAACAAAGGCAAATGGGACTACGGCTCTCTCGATGGCTGTCGAGTATATTGCTTCTAGTTCTTATATCTGGCTGTGTCACAGTAAAGCTTGTGGGAGACTACGATGAGCAGATTGACAAAGGTACAACAGCACTTCAAAAGGAGGTAGAGACATTTCTGGTCAAACTTGAGTCAACCGCACCGAAACCAGAAGACAAGGTTGAAGACTACGGGAAAAACAAACAGTTCTATGCCGACGCAAAAGTAACAATTAGCGGGCTCCGCGTGCGAGCTGACGCGACCGAGCGCAACAGCTTAACTGTACGAATGTTTGATCGACTTCTAAATAACTTAAACTTGCTCGAACAAATGCATAGCGAAGGGATCACCAGAAAGGAAATTTCTGAGTTGATACGAGGCGCATTTACGACACAGTTTACTGCTATCTTGACTTTCGAGTTGGCAAAAAAGCGTGGCGAAAAACCAGATGAATCAAAAGCGAGCGCAGCCTCCACTTCACAAACCCCTGATACAGGAGCGAAGAAATGAGCTTAGATGTTGATGCAATCGGGAAGCAGATGATTGAAGCTGCCAAGGGCGTAATAGACGACAAGTGGCCTGCGACAAAGGACTACTTTGAAGCCGAGTCCAAAATGTTTGCTTCTAGGTTAGCAACGATTGTGAGGATGCGGGCGGACGGCTTGATCTCTGAACAAAGGGCAATACAACATGTAGCCCTTCAAAAGGAATCTTGGGATACTGTGCTTCTGGCTGTGAACGGACTGAGTCAGCTCTTGGTTGAGCAAGCCTTAAACGCAGCAATTAAAGTTGTCCGCGATGTGGTGAATAAGGCAATTGGCTTCGTGCTTCTATAGCGAAGTGCGCCCTAACCAGCCAATCAACCGGAATTGCAATAGCCCGCTTCGCGGGCTGTTGCAATCCGGTTATTGGCGACGTTAGACCTCAAGGACCACACAAAATGCCCTCCGATCTCCTTGAACGTTTCCACAACGAAATGCTCCACGGCCACGATATGGGCCTGAAGCTAAAGCCTCCCTATCAATCCAAACCTTTTCTTCGAATGCTCGGCGAGCATGGGGGAAAGGGCACTGCAGATAGGCTTTTAGCTACAAGCAAGCCATCAAATGGCTTCACCGAACTATTTCTTCGTGGCAAAGAGAATTTACGTCTTAGTGTTGAATATATTGTTCTGCAAGATCCTTGGAGATCACTTTTTACCGAAAAGCAATTGGCTGTCGCTCGAAAGCGTCTCCTACAAGTTTCCTGCCCTCTTCCACCTGAAGACACGATTTAACCACAGGATCAGTCGGAATCTTTTGAAATCAAATTTTGTCATTCTAAGAGCCGAATCGAAATGATCTCCTGTCGTGAAGAGCAATCAAATTGCATCCCAATATTCACTACTCGAGCATTGAGGTCTAACGAATAAGGTTAGATCGCGCGAAGCCGCGATCTGAACCGTTTGTTGGACGAGCCCGGGCCAAGCGGCTCGGTGGTGGCACCGGGCTGCTGCAAATATGTTCGGCGGAGCCAGCCGCAAGAACTGCGCTG
>JBBRMC010000864.1:0-1871 GCA_038231055.1 Leptolyngbyales cyanobacterium | reverse complement strand
TTTGTGGGCTATCGAACCATCCAAGAAACGGCTTCGCCGCAGATTCTTTGCCCTGCGAAAGTGAGCCGCACTCTTCCAGCCGCCGCCCATTCTAGCCACGATTCTTGAGTATCTGTTTATGACTTCTATCGCGATCGACTTCGGCACCACCAACACGGTTGTCAGCATTCTCGAACCTGATACTCAAACGCCTAAAACGATTCGCTTTCCTGCTATGTCACGGCTCTTAAAACTGGCTGACCAGGAGGTTCCGGTAATTCCGACGCTGATGTTTGTTAAAGGCACAGGGCAAATCGTGCTGGGTGAACAGGTACGATCGCAGCGTTTAGGAGTGTCTCAACCCGATCGCTTGTTCAAGTCGTTTAAGCGAGATTTAGCTGCTGATTTTCAACCGCCCGATCGTCAAATTGATGGGCAATCCTACAGTGTTGAATGGATATCTGAACACTTTATTCAATCTGTTTGGCAACAGCTTCAGCATCAGCAAATTCAGCCGTCTCAAGTAATTTTTACGGTTCCGATCGGGGCGTTTGAACGTTATTTAGGATGGTTCCGAGATGTGGCGACTCGGCTCGATATCGCTGATCTGCGCCTCGTAGATGAGTCTACGGCAGCGGCGTTAGGCTATGCGATTCAACGTCCTGGTTCTCTCGTTCTCGTCGTTGACTTTGGAGGCGGCACCCTCGATCTCAGTTTAGTGCGGACGGTTTCTGGATCTGAGGTGCAGCGTGCAGAAGTGTTGGCAAAAGCCGATGCCTATGTGGGCGGTGAGGATATCGATGTGTGGGTTGTCGAAGATTATTTGCATCAAATTGGTTCTTCGCGGGCTGCGGTAGGCGCGATCGGGTATCAAACTTTGCTAGAGATTGCCGAGCGCCTCAAAGTCCGGTTATCGCTCACTGAGGAGGCGAAAGAAAGCTGGCTCGACGACTCGACGTTTATGGCTTACGAGTTGCGGCTGACTCGATCGCAGTTAGACGACATTCTCGAAGCGCGGCAGCTATTAGAACAAGTCCGGCAATCACTGGATGAAGTGCTGACGATCGCCCTTTCAAAAGGCATTTCTAAATCGGATATTGAGCAAGTGTTGCTCGTCGGCGGCAGTTGTTTAATTCCATCGGTGCAGCAGCTTATCGTGTCTTATTTTGGGCGGCAGCGCGTCAAACTCGATAAACCGTTTGAAGCGGTCTGTCATGGCGCTTTGGCAGTGGGTCAACTGGCGATCGAGGATTCTCTACGCCACAGCTATGCCATTCGCCTCTGGGAACCTTACACCCGATCGTATTCTTATTTCCCACTATTTGAGCAGGGCGATCGCTATCCCTGTCAGCGATCTGAACCCCTGATTTTGCAGGCTGCGATCGAGGGACAAACCGACCTTCGTCTTGACATTGGAGAGGTTGCAGTTATCGCTCAGTCAGAAGTGAACTATGACGAGCAGGGCAGAATGACGAGTCTGCCAATGCGTCAACAAGAGACCTATCGATCGCTAGAATGCCACCATGATCAGGTGGGTATTGCTCACCTCAATCCGCCGGGACACGTGGGTATCGATCGTATCTCAGTCCAGTTTGAAGTCACCGAGCAGCGAGTGCTGATTGCCACCATTCGAGATTTGCTGACGCAGCAAACTTTAGTTGAGCGAGGCGCGATCGCCAATCTGCAATAAAAAACCCCCGACCAAAGCCAGGGGTGAATCATCAGGGTGCATCTACCATTCCCCTATCCTTTGAAAACAGAGTGTTTTCCGGAAAAAACTGAATGGGAGCAGATGAAGATTGCGTGAAGCCGAAAGACAGTATAGAACTCTCGTTGATCATCGTCTCTGCTGCTGAGCGGCTTGCTTGATTGGCTCCAACAGGTCTAACGAC
>JBBRMC010000863.1:0-1872 GCA_038231055.1 Leptolyngbyales cyanobacterium | reverse complement strand
GATTGTTGTAATAGCCTTGCATGACCTGCGGACCGCGAATTAAGACGAGTCCTCGTTGTCCTCCCGGAAGGGGTTTGCGGGTTTCGGGGTCTACAATTTGAATCTCGGTGCCCGGAAGCGGTTCGCCATCTGCCCCACGAACATTTCGCCACGGACGGCGCACATTTGTGATGGGCGAAGTCTCGGTCAAGCCATAGCCACCCAGAATGTCGATGCCGACGATTTCAAAAAAATCTTCTAGGTGATCGGCGATCGAGCCGCCGCCGCTAACGACAAACACTATGTTACCGCCTAGCCCCGCTCTGATTTTTTGATAGACGAGTTTATCTCCAACTAAATGAACTAGCGAGAGTGCCGACATTTGCAGCGTTGCCGTGAGCCGTTCTAAAGCTGAAGGATTAGGACGATCGAGGTTCAGCTCCTTTGCAGTTCGTCGTGCCATCACAAACTCGTGACTGGCATTCATTAGAAAATTCACCAGCTTTTGTTTCTTAGCAGGCTGCTCTCGAAATTGTTTTTGGATGCCTTCATAAATCGACTCCCATAGTCGGGGAACGCCCACCATATAGTGAGGCTGATAATCTTTAAGATCTTTTTTAACGTGACGAATGGATGTGTAGATCTGAGTGCAGCCATTCGAGAAAACAAAATATTCAAATGCCCGTTCATACGCGTGCCAAATCGGTAAGATGCTGAGGACTTTTTCTCCCGCTTGAGGTTGCACGACTGCATAGGCACCGATGACTTGAGAGAGCAAATTGCCGTGAGTTAGCATCACCCCTTTAGGCATTCCGCTTGTGCCGGATGTGTACATCAATGTGGCGAGGGTTTGACGAGTCTGATGCACAGGCTGAAGCGAATGCTGATCACCTCGTTCTAAAACCTGCGAGAAGTTAAGAACTTTCAGCGTCTCGTCAGCCGATACCATCTCATCCGATAGCAAGATCACAAACTGAATCGGCAGATCATTCAAGCCCGATCGCAGTTTTTTCAGCAGGTCTAAGTCTTGAACCATGAGTGCGATCGCACCACTGTTTTTGAGAATAAACAGCAACTCTTCGGGGTCTGCCTGAGCGCCTCGCACCACATCCACCGCGCCCGCTCTCATTGCCCCCTGATCCGCTACAATCCATCGCGGATTGTTATCCGAAAACAACGCCATGCGAGGAGGAATCTCACCCATCTCTGCCCGAATGCCCAAACTCTGCAACCCGGCTGCAAATCGCTGTATCATCTGATACAGATCTCCATAGGTTATTTTGACTTCTGGTTTGGCATGAGGGTCATAAACTGCTGTCACATCGGCAAATCGTTGAGCCGCGATCGTCCATACATCGGGCAATGACTCAACGGATTCATACTCTGAAGGGCGCTGCATAGCAGATCGGTTCATTAAAAATACCTCCTAAAGCCTATTAGCACTTATTCTCAAGTTTCTCACACTCCCATTTCACCCTATCTTCTTTCCAAAGCAGACAAAATTTCAAGCAGACAGAAGGAATTTCGTCTACTTACAAACCTCTCTCGATCGTTTCGAGGTTCCGTTAAAGATTTCTTTGAACTCTTCCCTTCAGAAGCGCTGACTATTTTTGTACTGCGAATCGCCACGGGATAGTACTGGAGTTTTCGTACAAGTAAGTCGTTAACATTACGTCTACAGAGTTGATAGTACAGAGGCTTTTGCAGCCGATTCAAGGGCAGCTACCATTTTTTAGCGATCGATTCCAAGTTCTATGGGTCATTACAGATGACTAGAAAGATTCGGTGACTTTAAAGTTTCCTATTGAAATGACGGAAGATGCTTTTGATTAAGTCAAAATTCTATCTCTCCAGCCTTTAGCTAGGAGAGTATGTCACCATAAAGTCATTGTT
>JBBRMC010000862.1:0-1874 GCA_038231055.1 Leptolyngbyales cyanobacterium | reverse complement strand
GCGACGCTTTTGGCACTGCTAAGCTCTTGGGCGATTTCTGTCTTTCGCAATGCAGGCTATGACTCGATTACCAAAGCGATGCGGTTATTCAAACATGACCTGCCGAAGCTGCTTTCCTTCCTTTAGAGAATCAGCCCTACCAAGCTTGGGGGACTTGGAACCTCGAAGCTGTCTTGAGTTCCAGAAAGTTTTTTTCGATCTCAAAGTCCCCCAGAATGGGGGATTTAGGGGGCGAAGTAATTAGGCAATAACCGATCTTATTTAATCCACGTTCCTTAACGCCCAAAATTCGGCTTACCCTTTCGCTTTATAAGCTGCCCATCCTCCCAGGTCAGAGATATCTAACCAGCCGTATTTCTCCACTAGCTCACGCGGATAAAGCATTGCTGTTGCCACGTTTCCATCGTCTAAGATCACATCACTCGGATACATATTCGGCGGCTCGGTTGACACTAAATAGTCGTATTGGTCGATCGTCAACTCATAGATCTCGCCAGGGATGCTGACCCCATTTTCTTCGACTTGGTAGATCGCGGGATGCCAACCGTCTGCTGCCGAGTGGAGACGATAGAGGGCACGAGTTTTGGCAGGTCGAATAAACTTAGCAGACTGAAGATTTCCGTGGTCGGGCTGCCCTTTGAGCGCTGACCCACAAATAAAGACCCGTTTCGTCCCTGAACTTGTTTCGGTCATCACGTCACCTTTGGTTAACTCAACAAATTGTGCAGCACAAGTTCTTCAGATTTCTGATCCCGACTGATGATTAGCAGAGTGCTGAATGAATTGCTCAACTTCTTGAACGACCCGCTCTCTACTCGCCATCAAATGAGTTTGGACTGCTTGAACGGCTGTGTCGGGGTCTCGATCGACGACTGCCTGATAAATCCGCCGATGCTCACTGCAAACTTCTAAGACCTCTGGGTTTTGCTGCATGGTTTGAATTCTGAGCAGCGCCATTTGGTCAAAAACCTGATCTAACAGAGACATCAGCCACAGATTACCAGAACTTTTTGCTAACAGTCGATGAAACCGATAATCTAAATCCAATAATTGAAAATTAGTCAACTGAGAAAACTTACTTTGCATCATTTTCTCAGCTTGGGTCACGAATGCCTCTAGCTCGGCTAACTGAAGGGCTGTAATCTTCTCACAGGAACCGATGACAGACAACTGTTCCAATGCAATTCGGCAGTCGTAGAGTTGAATGGCATCGGTTTCAGAAAACGTCGCGACTCGCAGCGTTCCACTAGAATCGGTCATTGCTAAGCTAGAGTGTTGAAGTTGCCGAATGGCTTCTCGAATCGGAGTTCGGCTAACCTGCAATCGTTGAGCAAGCTGCGTCTCAATCAAGCGTTCTCCTGGAGCCAACTCCCCAGACAAGATCGCCGATCGCAGTGCTTGATAAGTCTGCTCTTGTAGCGATAAACTGCGCTCGATCGCTGCCATTGACTCTCGTGCATTCTGGGAAAATTGGGTCAACGTGTTACTCCTTGCCTCTGAGATGGATGCGAAGCGCTGTACGGTTTTAACAGCCCACGCAGATAATTGGCAACACCCATTTAGCGTGAACTGACTCAGACTAAAATACCGTTCGCAAAAGAAGTATAGGGGGATACATTAATCTTTTAGCTAACGACGTATACAGTGTACATCGCCATTCCTGTTTAACACTAGCTGATTTGAATAACCCAATTGATGCTTATTCCTTTCCACAGTCGGTTTTTGCATGAATCGTCACAGTCGTCGTGAGTTTTATATGAAAAGCTCAAGCTACCTTGTCCATTTCAACGCTGGTTGGAGGCACCATGACCACAGACGTTCCTAGTCTTGACGCGATCGCAGCAAGCCCTGAGATTAAGAAAGAATTTAGCAGT
>JBBRMC010000861.1:0-1885 GCA_038231055.1 Leptolyngbyales cyanobacterium | reverse complement strand
GTGCCATGTTTAATCACATCAATGCCATCGCAATTCGGGCAGTGAACTGGCTCTAAAACCATATGGTTAACCGAATGAGTTAGGGGACTCCTTTATTTCAGCAGATTTTCTAATCTATAACAACACGTCTAAGACACGACCCGCGTTGGTTCACTCCAATTTTCTAAACCAGTCCCAAATATCCACGCAGAGCTTGGCGCATGGTCTCAACTGGGACAGATTGCTGAGTCCAGATTTTCAGAGCGGCAGCTCCTTGTTGAATCAGCATTTCTAACCCGTCGATCGCCACCTCTCCCCGGCTACTCACCTGCTGCAAAAACATTGTTGGATTCGGCGTATAAATCAAGTCGTAAGCGATGACTCCAGCCTTGAGTTGATCGGCTTCGGCTGACGTGAGCGGGGATTTACCCACCTGAGGCGACATCCCGATCGGAGTTGCGTTCACCAACAAGTCCGCATACGGCAACAGTTCAGGTAACGTCTCCCAAACGCGCACTTTCAACCCTAGTGAACGGTTCCAACTTTGCGAAAATGCTTCTAGCTTTTGGGCATCTCGTCCAACGATGTGAATTTCAGCACAGCCTAATTCCACACATCCAGCAACAACGGCTCTAGCAGCTCCTCCATTTCCTAAAATGACGGCAACGGATTGGCTCCAATCTCGCTGCATAGATGTTAGAGGCGCTAGAAATCCTTCCGCATCGGTGTTGGTGCCGCTCCAACCTTTATCAGTGCGCCAAACGGTATTAACTGCCCCGATCGCTTGAGCCACCTCAGAAATCTCACTCAAGAGCGGCATAATCGCCTGCTTGTGAGGAATCGTGATGCTGAAGCCTTGAATCCCGATCGCTGCGAATCCCTGAATGGCTTGCTCTAAATTCTCAGGCGCGATCGCGAAAGGCACATAGACAAAATCAGCACCCATCTCAGCCAGAGCCGCATTGTGCATGATCGGTGAGAGGGAATGCTCGATCGGATACCCAATCACGCCGAGCAGTTTCGCTTTTCCCGTGATTAATCTCATCGCTTCTCTTGCTGGCTCCTGATCGGTTAGCTCTCAGGCTTTAAATTATCACGCACTCGAAACATGACGGAATTAGCGTGAGAAGGTAACCCTTCAGCCGTCGCCAAAACATCGATCGCGTTTGCCGCTTTTTGCAGCGCAATCGGTGAATATTGCACCAGACTAGAGTGCTTCAAGAATGTCTCAACTCCCAGAGGAGAAGCATATCGAGCCGATCCAGACGTGGGCAGCGTGTGGTTAGGTCCTGCCAGATAATCACCGACGGCTTCAGGAGTCGAGCTTCCTAAGAAGATGGCTCCGGCGTGACGAATATTTTGCAGTAACGCCCACGGATCATCGACTTCAAGTTCCAAGTGTTCGGGGGCGAACTCATTGGAAAGTTCGGCGGCAGCTTCTAGCGAATCCACGATCGCCACTAAGCCATAATGGGCGATCGCTTTCTCAGTCAAAATTCTGCGGGGATGATCCATCAGTTGGCGCTCAACCTCGTCTACCACTTTCCGCGCCAAAGTAGCATCAGTAGTGAGCAAAATAGCGGCTGCCATCGAATCATGTTCTGCCTGAGCCAGCAAATCTGCGGCAACATACACCGGATTTGCCGTTTCGTCTGCAATGATCAAGACTTCAGAGGGACCTGCTAACGAGTCAATTCCAACTGTCCCATACACAAGCTTTTTCGCTAACGTCACATAGATATTGCCCGGACCTGTGATTACGTCAACCTTGGGAATAGTTTCCGTTCCATACGCCAGAGCCGCGATCGCCTGTGCTCCACCGACTCGGTAAATCTCATGCACGCCTGCTTCCTGAGCTGCTACCAAAACTGCCGGGTTAATCGCTTTGTCTTTTCCGGGTGGAGTC
>JBBRMC010000860.1:0-1887 GCA_038231055.1 Leptolyngbyales cyanobacterium | reverse complement strand
GCGTCGCATCAGGTGGATGAAGGATGCCAAAATTTCCGATCTAACTCTCAGCCCAGTGGCTCAACAAGTTCTCAATGTGTTAAAAGCCAGCAAAACAGGCGATTATTCCTGGCAGTTTGTGCAGCGACAGGTGCAAAACGCCAATCGAGGGCTGCAAGAACTGCTGAAATGGCAGCTTGTCGAAAGCTATTTAGAACCTCCGGCAACGGTGCGCCCCAAAGCAAAACAAGCCGTGACCTTGGCGGCGACTGAATTTTTGGTAGATTTAACGGTTCGTCAGCGCGAAATTCTAGACGTTCTCAAGCGGCAGGGCGGCGAGGCATGGCTTAATGAACTGCTGCAAATGTGTCACACCAGTTCATCGACCCTCAAAAAGTTAGAGAGCAAGGGCTATGTGGTGATTCAGCCTAGAGAAGTGCTGCGAGCCGAGCAAGGTGGCACGATCGGGGCAGATGCTTCTCGCACATTAACGCTTGAGCAAGCCGATGCCCTGACCCAAATTCAGCACCAAAGTGGATTCACTCAAGTGTTGCTGCATGGAGTGACCGGATCGGGCAAAACCGAAGTTTATTTGCAAGCGATCGCGCCGATTTTAGAGCGGGGTCAGTCTGCTTTAGTCCTCGTGCCAGAGATTGGGCTAACCCCTCAACTCACCGATCGCTTTCGGGCGAGGTTTGGCGATCGCGTCTGCGTCTACCACAGTGCTCTCTCAGAGGGAGAACGCTATGACACGTGGCGACAGATGTTGAGCGGCAGCCCGCAAGTCGCGATCGGCACTCGTTCTGCGATTTTTGCGCCCCTGCCTCATTTGGGTTTAATTGTCTTAGATGAAGAACACGACTCCAGCTTTAAGCAAGATCAGCCTGCTCCCTGCTATCACGCACGATCGGTGGCTCAGTGGCGTGCTGAGCTAGAAAACTGTCCGTTGATTTTAGGGTCAGCGACCCCTTCTTTAGAATCTTGGGTCGCTGCAAAGGCTGAAACGAGAGACTCTCATCCTTCTCTCTATCTGTCGCTTCCAAAGCGAGTTTACGATCGCCCCATGCCCACGATCGAGGTGGTGGATATGCGGCAAGAACTGCGAGAGCGAAATAGTTCGATTTTTAGTCGATCGCTCCAGGCTTATCTGCGGCAACTCAAAGAGCGGGGACAGCAAGGCTTATTATTCATCCATCGACGGGGGCACAGCACCTTTGTCTCCTGTCGAAGCTGTGGCTATGTGATGGAGTGTCCTCACTGCGACGTGTCATTGTCTTATCACCATACCCATGCGGAGGCAACGCCACTGCTGCGCTGTCATTATTGCAATCATGCTCAGTCTCAGCCGTCTCACTGCCCATCGTGTGAGTCTCCCTACTTTAAGCATTTTGGCAGTGGCACTCAGCGAGTCACCGAAGAATTGGCTCGACACTTTCCTGATTTAAGCGTGATTCGGTTTGATAGCGATACGACTCGTGCAAAAGGGGCACATCGATCGCTGCTGACAAACTTTGCTCAAGGTGGCGCAGATCTCCTAGTCGGCACCCAAATGCTTACGAAAGGAATTGATCTTCCTCAAGTCACATTGGTGGGCATTATCGCCGCCGACGGACTATTGAATCTGCAAGACTTTCGAGCGAGTGAACGCGCCTTTCAAACCCTTGTGCAAGTGGCAGGACGAGCAGGACGAGGCGATGAACCCGGACGAGTGGTTTTGCAAACCTACGCGCCAGAACATCCTGTCATTGAGGCAGTTAAATGTCAGGCGTATGAGCCGTTTGTAGCAGTCGAGCTTGAACAGCGAGAGGCGCTTAACTACCCGCCCTACGGACGCTTGATTCTGCTGCGTCTGAGTGGAGTTAATCCAGTTGCGGTGCAAAAAGCGGCAGAGCGAGTGGGAGAGTTTCT
>JBBRMC010000859.1:0-1890 GCA_038231055.1 Leptolyngbyales cyanobacterium | reverse complement strand
TAAAAACTAAAAGGCTCCCGTGATTTCTTACGAGAGCCTCTAGGTTAAAAGTAGCCAAAAATTAGCTTTCCTTCTTTCTAGACTTCATCTTTTGTTTGCGCCGACTGGTTGCAACCATTGCGTGATCGACCGGAAACCCAACAACAGGAATCACCTGATATTTACGATCGTCCTCTAGCTGTTTCAAGCTTGCATAATCAACCCAATGAATGCAGTCAACCGGACAGGTATCGATCGCTTCCTGAACCAAATCTTCTGAATCTCCATCCTGACGAATGACGCGAGAACGCCCGTAGTCAGGCTCAATGTAGAAGGTATTGCGAGCCACATGAGCACAGTGCTTGCAGCCAATGCAAATTAGTTCATCAACATAAACGCCCTTCTGTCTAAACGCGCCGCCCAGTTCAGGTTCAAACCCCGATCGAGCCTCTGCATCGCGCAAAAATCCGCCTAATTCTGGTTCAAACCCGGTTCTACCTGCGGTTAAAGCGTCATTTGACGGGTCTGGCATTTGCGAAGACATTACGCGCTCCAGCGTTGCAAAACGAGACGAACGGAGCCATCTTGATTACACTGTTTCTCAGTGAGTTGAAACCCTTTTTGAGAGCTTTCGCTGACGATCGTATGATACGCATAGCGCTGGGTTACTTTGCTCAGAAAGCGATCAACCGTGCTGTCTTGCTTCCAAAATTGCAAATCAGAGACAAGCTCATAGGATTGACCATTCCAAGCAAATCCGATGTCATAGCCATTGTCTTGTTCGATCACAACTTCGGCAGTATGAGTCAGACCTTTGTAGCCTCGAACTTCACGAGGACCCGATTTCCAATCAATGCCAAGGTCGGTCAAAGCGGACTGCAACGAAGATAGGTTACGGATTTGAGTTTTGATTTGGCTGAAGTGTGACATGGCAAATATTAACGCATCTAGAACTTTACAAAGTGAAAAAATTACCAATTTCTAAACGTCGCCTGGGTCGTGACAGTCTCAGACTGCTGAACGACTTGCGCGAAATATTCAGAGGTTTGTTCTTGAGTTACGACCTGACCAAGTTGCTCCTCGATCGCTGCCGTCACCTCTGCACAAGAGGCTCCAACGATGCCCGTAACCTTCTCTTGCACTCGACCGTCTGGGTATATCACGAACTCTAGCGTTTCCATACTCTCGGCTCTACAAAGGGTTGATGTATAAAGACTCAATTGCTGACATCAAGCAGGGTAAGCACATCTTGACCCCAACTTGCTCACACTCCACTAAACTTTTAGCAATCGACTTACTGCGAATTAAAGTGTCACAGAAGTTAACAACTTTTGAGAGCAACCAAGAGTGTAAGAGTAAGTTTCGCTTAACTTCTCTTTGCAGTCAAGTAGGCTAACTTAGTTATCGTTATAAAACTTTATACTCTACTTGAGTTTAGCCTCTCTTCTATCTAAGGAGTGATTTGACAGGGTTAGAATTTTCTAGAATCATCTCATCCTCCGCGCTCCGCTTTTCCTATCTGTGTTAATCCTCAACCAAATCAGTTAGTAAATTGCCTAACTTGTGCTGTTGGCGCTTCACTCGATCGATGATTTTGAAGGATTGCAAACTCTATTTCACGGCAGATGGAACGGGTAGTAGCTGCTTCTCCTTCGCTACCCGTTCTCTAATGTAATGCACACCCAACTTAAGCTCTAAACCCCTTCAAGTGCGACTCTTTTTCTAAGTACTAGAAGTCGTGGTCATTTTCTCAACTTCAGAAGGTTTGACAAAGCCTAAATAGCCAGCCGCGATCGCGGTTAGCGCATTAAACCAAACGTTGTTGCCAAAAATCGGCATCAAACCAAATGTAGTATTCGTCATAGGCAGCAACCCCATCAGGGCGATGGCAGCGTAAACAATGGCAAACCC
>JBBRMC010000858.1:0-1912 GCA_038231055.1 Leptolyngbyales cyanobacterium | reverse complement strand
CGTATTCTCCGATCAGGGTTTTACCTGAACCTGTGGGTGCACAGACCACCACCGACTTATCTGCTTCTAGAGCCGCGATCGCCTGTAGCTGAAAGTCATCTAGCTCAAACGGAAACAACGTTTTCAGATCAAGTCGAGAAGGGGGAGGAGAATTGTTCACCAAAGGTTCCAAAAAGGTTGATTGAAAGAAATGATTGCAGACCGAGTACCTATGATTCTATGAATAATTGCACCATTGCGACATATACCACCCTAGATCTTAAACTTCATCCGCTAATTGGGGTGAATTTGGGTAGGATGGCTCCATTTAGATTGCTGTTTGTCGCGATCGTAAAATCTACAAAAAAATAGAGTAAATTGTTCTATGCTTTTGATCCGCTTCTATCCTGACGTTAGGGTGAGCGAGTTGCGGCTTGGTGACCGATTGATTGTTTCGATGGTTAGTGGTAGAGGTTTACCGTGGAAATTGCGATGGTCGAAAGTCTCTGGGCACAAGTTTTAGAGCGGTTACAACTTCAACTCAGTCGCCCTACGTTTGAGACTTGGATTAAGACTGCCGTTCCTGAGCAGTTAGAAGATGGCTGTCTGGTGATCCGCACTCCTAACCCATTTGCTAAAAATTGGATTCAGAAATATTACATCAAGACGATTACTGAAGTGGTCGAGCAAGTGGTTGGGCAACCGATCGAGATTCAAATCACGATCGCGCGGGGTGACGATGGCGCGCTCCTCGGCGATGCCGATATGTATTATCCGCTGCCGATCGAGGTGAATATCCCCGAACCTCCGACGGGGCAGCGTGCTCAAAATTCTGACCTCAATCAAAAATATGTCTTTTCTCGCCTGGTCGTCGGTCCTAACAACCGCATGGCGCACGCCGCCTCTCTTGCCGTTGCAGAATCGCCCGGACGGGAGTTTAACCCACTGTTTTTATGTGGCGGCGTTGGGTTGGGCAAGACTCACTTAATGCAGGCGATCGGGCACTACCGGTTAGAAATTTGCGCTAGTTCTAAAGTCTTTTACGTCTCGACTGAGCAGTTCACCAACGATTTGATCTCTGCGATTCGCAAAGACAGTATGCAGAGCTTTCGGGAGCTTTATCGAGCCGTTGATGTGCTGCTGGTCGATGACATTCAGTTCATCGAAGGCAAGGAATACACCCAGGAAGAATTTTTTCACACCTTCAACACGCTGCACGAAGCGGGGAAACAAGTCGTGTTAGCCTCCGATCGTCCACCCAATCAAATTCCTCGCCTGCAAGAACGGCTTTGTTCTCGCTTCTCAATGGGCTTAATCGCCGACATTCAGCCACCGGATTTAGAAACTCGTATGGCGATTCTGCAAAAGAAAGCTGAGTATGAAAATATGCGCCTGCCGCGAGAAGTGATTGAATACATTGCTTCTAGCTACACCTCTAACATTCGAGAATTGGAAGGGGCGTTAATTCGAGCGGTGGCATACATTTCGATTTCGGGTCTCTCGATGACCGTCGAAAACATTGCCCCTGTTTTGAATCCCCCTGTCGAGAAAGTTGAAGCCTCTCCTGAATCTGTGATTATGGCGGTTGCTGATGCGTTTAATGTGCCGATCGAAGACCTTAAGGGCAATTCTCGTCGGCGAGAGATCAGCGTCGCTAGACAAATCGGGATGTATTTGATGCGTCACCACACTGAACTGAGTCTGCCAAAAATCGGCGAAGAGTTTGGCGGCAAAGACCACACGACTGTTATGTATAGCTGCGACAAAATCGCTCAACTCAAAACCAACGATCCCAGCATGGCGCAAACACTCAAACAGTTAGGCGATCGCATCAATTTAGCCAGTCAATCTCGAAAATAGCAATGTCTCAGTTAGTACAAGGGGTCTTAAGCAAATCCCATCGATCGAGGCAGCTTCAATTCATTTTTCTGAT
>JBBRMC010000857.1:0-1920 GCA_038231055.1 Leptolyngbyales cyanobacterium | reverse complement strand
TCGCCATCACCAGCGCAGTTCTTGCGGCTGGCTCCGCCGAACATATTTGCAGCAGCCCGGTGCCACCACCGAGCCGCTTGGCCCGGGCTCGTCCAACAAACGGTTCAGATCGCGGCTTCGCGCGATCTAACCTTATTCGTTGAACATATTTGCAGCAGCCCGGTGCCACCACCGAGCCGCTTGGCCCGGGCTCGTCCAACAAACGGTTCAGATCGCGGCTTCGCGCGATCTAACCTTATTCGTTAGGGCGCACTCAGTCAAAATTCCCTGTCCAGCCGATTTTTATTGCTCTGACGGACTTCTCGTCGAAGGGTAGCGAACCTCGCGAATACTGTGCAAAGAACTCCTTTTCCAAGTTAAATCTAATTAGTCCGATGCGGTTCCGCTCCAGGCCTGCCGATTTAATTGCTGCAGTGGGGGAAATTTCTTGATAGTGTCGATAATTAAAATCTATGCTTCGGAGCTTATCCTGGTTCGTGTTGATTGTATAACTTGCTTCAAAATTCCATCGATTGAATGAGTTCAGATTTCCCTCTGCGGCTTTTCGTGCCGCATCTTTGTTTGGGTTCACCCGTGCAAGGTTAAGAAATATTGATCCCGTGTCGCCGTTTCGAAGTATGGACATCTTGCTGGCGGCAGCGTTTAAACCAAACGAAAACTGCTTGTTTTCGAATCCTTGATCGGTTTCATACGTTAGTCCGCCACCAAGTCGCGACCAATACTCGGTTCTGCTCATGACATAGTAGCCGGCTGCCGATAGGTCCACGAATTTGTTAGGGTTCTTTTCCCTCGACGACGCGAGCGTTCCTCTAAGGCGGGCTGCAATTTCACCTTCAGTGATCAGCACGTCTGCTTCCTTTACATCTACTGTTGGCTGTCCTGCACTGGTTCTTTTTCGGGATCCGAGCGTGCACAAGTAGTCAATATCGTAGTCAATACCGATCGAAGTGCCTGACTTATCGGCACTGTCAATCAACACAGGCTTGATTTTAGCAACAAATGCCTTTCGCTCGTTGCTGCTCTTTTCATCAGAGTTATTGCTGCCGCCACATAGTTGTGCGTTAGCCGAACCAAAAGTGCAAACCAACGCGACCACTAGCGATGGGTAAAATATAAGGTGACGCATGTCATCCTCCCGTTATTCGCCGGTGAATTTGAAAAACTTGTCTGTGGTTTCAGCTAGGTCAGTGAACGTAGATGATTTACTTTTAAATAGCACCCTCATTTTCTTAATGATGTCTTCGACAGAATCTGCAGGATTCTCCTTTCGATTTGTATATATCAAAACGATAAATTTAAAGAATTTTCTGCTCATTTGATCAGCGCGCCCGTCTAGATCAAAACTTGACGCATCAAACTTTGGGTAATATGGTAGTGACGTTAATTTAACATCTCCTGCATTCTGAATTTTCAAAAAAAACTCGTCAAACTGGTCAAGGAACTTGTCGCCACCGAGTATTGTGTACGTAGCCACACAAGCCATCTTGTCGGTATTCCAGGTATACTTCTCTGATGCCATGATGAACTCCATATCATTGCAAAAAGCGGCTGTTTGTTATTCCCGCGCCGCGATCCGGGAAGCTTCATGTTGCTCTTGATCTTGACCAGATTTCATGAATTGCGCATCATACAGATTTATTACTTGACACAGGGTCTGTACACGTTTGCGACAAGTTCGACTTACGTCGATCAGATCAAAGATTAGTAATACTCATATCGGAAACGTAAAGTGGGCATTCGTGCGCCCTAACGTTTGAGCTAACCGGCATTTTGTGGCATGCGGTAGTTGGGCGAGAATGAAATGAAGCCCAACTGCCGCATGCCACAAAATGTCCGGTTGAGCGAATGGTGTGCGCCCAGCATGGGCGAGAACTTATGGGGTGCAAGTCCCCTGTGGGAGTACCGACTTGGACTCATCGT
>JBBRMC010000856.1:0-1925 GCA_038231055.1 Leptolyngbyales cyanobacterium | reverse complement strand
TTCTGGCTCACATTTTCTGGGAGACGCACCCGAATTTGGGTAATCAGTTTTCCCCAAAGCGGCACGAATCGCTGCCATAGGGTTTTGAAAAGCGGCACGACGCGCTCCCAACCCGATCGAAGCTGAGTTTGAAGTTTGGGTGAGATGGGCAACGTTGCCCCCGTCGAAGTGTCAGCTTCTAACTTGGTGATTGTGCCTTCGAGTGCTCGAACGGTGGTTTTCAACGCTCGAATGCTCACCCCTCTTAGCAGAGGAAGAATTTGAATGCCCGTTTGCTCAGAGGTGGGGGGCTGTGCCACACTGGGTCGAGGCGAGGTTTCCTCAGAAGCGTCTGGTTGGTTGGGTTCGTTTTGTGGCATACAACTCTCCTTTGAGGCGGCACAATTCAAACATCAGCGTAGTCACGCCTACGGGTGCCACCCTACGAGCATCAATTTACCATTTCGCGCTAGCCTCTCTTTCGTTCCTCACACAAATTAGAATCATGAGCTTAAAACGCCGCAATTTTTTGATCTTAGGTGGAGTGAGTGGGTTAGGTTTGTCTGTCTTGGCAAAGACCTTGATGGAATCGTCTCAATCGGCACCTTACTCACTTGATGCGGTTGCTTCAACTCCGATCGTGCCCTCATCAGGCAAAGATTTAGTGCTGCGATTTGTAGCAGTGGCAGATGTGGGAGCAGGCGATCGCAATCAGAACGCTGTTTCGGCGGCGATGACTCGCTATTATCAACAAAATCCTTATTCGCTGGCGGTGTTGGCAGGAGACAACATCTACACCAATGGCGAAATGGAAAAAATTGGAGCCGTGTTTGAGCAGCCCTATGCCCCATTGCTCAAGCAAGGAGTCAAGTTTCACGCCTGTTTAGGAAATCACGACATTCGCAATCAAAACGGCGAATTGCAACTGCGCTATGCTGGATACAACATGGAGGGGCGGCGCTATACCTACCGTGAAAAGTCGGCGCAGTTTTTTGTCTTAGACACCAACACCAACGCCGATTGGAGGGGGCAACTTGCTTGGTTAGATCAAGAGTTGAGCCGCAGCACAGCACCCTGGAAAATTGTGTATGGGCATCATCCGATTTATTCTTCTGGGGTATATGGCACCAGTAGCGCGATGGTTTCGAGGTTTGCGCCGCTCTTTAAGAGGTACGGCGTTCAGCTTTATATCAACGGTCACGAGCATAACTATGAGCGAACTCGTCCCATTGATGGCACAGCTTATCTGATCACAGGCATCGGGGGTGCCCAACTGCGCCCGGTCGGTCGATCGTCGTGGACAGAACAGTCCGTCTCACGCTTTGGCTTTTCAGGAGTCGAGGTCTATCCCGATCGCTTAGAGATTCAGGGCATTGGCACCGATAATCGGGTGTTCGATCGAGGCATCGTCTCTATAAAATCCGTTTAGACAATGGTGAATTATGGAATCCATCAGAAACAGCACCAAGCAGCTTGCTCAAGAATTCATCGACAAAGGCGATCCGTTCGGTTGGTTTGAGCGGCTCTATGACACTGCCAACGGAGACGAAAAAGCGGTTCCTTGGGCGGACATGAGAGTGAATCCCAGTGTTGCAGAATGGTTAGAGCGATCGCAGATTCGTGGGGATGGCAAATCTGCGATCGTCGTCGGCTGTGGGTTAGGCGATGATGCCGAAGCGCTGGCGCAGTTGGGATTTGAGGTCGTGGCGTTTGATATTGCTCCAACGGCGATCGCGTGGTGTCAAACTCGCTTTCCTGACTCAACGGTGAGGTATCAGGTCGCTGATTTATTTCAGACTCCGATGACTTGGCAGGGTGAGTTTGACTTTGTGTTGGAATCTTACACGCTGCAATCTATCCCCAAAGAGGTGCGCGATCGAGCCATTCCCAAAATCGCTGCACTTCTTAAACTAAACGGCTCTCTACTCATTATCTGTCGAGGACGC
>JBBRMC010000855.1:0-1925 GCA_038231055.1 Leptolyngbyales cyanobacterium | reverse complement strand
GGACACGATCGGATTCAAATCAGACGGTGCAGGTAAGCTATCGGTCTCTAAAAGTCGCTGCCACAGGGCTTCATAGATTTGGTTAGAAACGGATATCTTGAGCGCGCGACTTAGCCGATTTTTTTTCTGAGCGGTTTTTAAACACTCAGCTTGAGGGCAAAGATAAGCAGATCGTCCCATCCCTCGATCGAGGACGATCGTGCCTGACGGATGACTCCTAACAACTCGCCAAAACTCATGTTTTGGGGCAGAGCGACGACAACTGATACAGAGACGATAGTTAGGTTTCATGAAAAAACGGGGCGCATACAGCACGCCCCACGTTTGGATTAGGTCTCGTCCTCAATTGACTCATCGGCTAGCTCGTCTTTTATTGCTTCAAGGTCGGATGCAGTTGCAGTCACAGGCTGCTCAGTCTCTTCCTCATATTCTTCTTCGTAGTATTCGTCTTCATAGTACTCAGCTTCAGCTTGCTCTTGAGCAAGACGACGAGACTCTTCTAAAGCAGCAATCTTCTCATTTTCGGCTTCGTAGTCGTATTTTTTGATGTCTTTGATGTCAATCTTCCAGCCTGTCAGACGGGCGGCGAGCCGAACATTTTGACCCTCTTTTCCGATCGCTAAGCTCAGTTGATCTTCCGCTACTAAAATGTGCGCCTGACGACCATCGGGATCGACGAGCCGCACTTCATCTACGCGAGCAGGACTCAGAGCATTGGCGATATAAGTTGAGGGATCGGGCGACCAGCGAATCACATCAATTTTTTCGCCCCGCAATTCATTTACAACTGCCTGAATTCGAGATCCTCGCGCCCCGATGCAGGCTCCTACGGGATCAACGTCCCGTTCTAACGTATCGACCGCAATCTTAGTTCGAGGACCGACATAGCGAGAGGGAGGATTAGCTTCCCGCGCTACTGCCACAATGCGGACAATATCATCCTGAATTTCAGGGACTTCATTCTCAAATAGATAGACGACCAGTCCCGCATCAGCCCTAGAAACTAGGAGTTGAGGACCTCGATGAGATCCTTCGCTAACTTTCTTTAAGTAGACTCTAAACGTGGCGTTTGCCCGGTAGTTGTCGTTAGGTAACTGGTCACGCTTTAGCAGTTCTGCTTCGACTTCAGGCTGACCAAATCCGCTCGTCACCGCCATGATCACAGACTGCCGCTCAAATCGCAGCACTCTAGCTTGCACGATCGTGCCTTCCAATTCCTGGAATTCTTCTTGAACGAGTTTGCGCTGTTGATCCCGCAGCTTTTGCGCCAAAACTTGCTTGGTTTGAATCGCCGCCATCCGTCCAAAGTCGCCCTGATCGGGAGTCACATCTAAAACCACGGTGTCGCCAGGTTGGGCTTCAGCCGCAACTTCCTGCACTTCTTTCAGCGCAATTTGGTGATCGGGATTGTTGACATCTTCGACGATCGTCTTCGTTGCTAAGACGCGGAAGCCTTCTTCGTCGATGTCTAGCTCAACTTCAAAGTTATCGAAATATTCCTCCTCAAAGTTGGGGCTGTCTATGCGCTGGGTGCGCCGAAACCGCTCATATCCTTTCATCAAGGCTTCGCGCAGAGCGGCTTGGACTGAGAGCTTAGGCAGGTTACGCTCTCGACTAATGCTATCGATCATGTCTTTGAGTCCGGGTAAGGCGACCATTGACATAGTGAACTCTCCGTGAATATTAGATTGTTAGAAAAGAGGTTGGGTCAACGAGCAGAATGATTTATTCTTCACCTTCGACCAACTGAACTTGAGCGATTAACTCGCGAGGAATGGTGATGGGTCGTCCTTTTTGGTTGAGATAGACAGCATTTTCATCTCGACGCACCAAATCTCCTGCCCAGTCGGTGTGACCTTTATAGGGTTCAGAGGTGGTGACGATCGCCGGAAATCCTCGAAACGAAATGAACTCCCGATCGGTCG
>JBBRMC010000854.1:0-1928 GCA_038231055.1 Leptolyngbyales cyanobacterium | reverse complement strand
TCGATCGTCGCATAATTCTCGTTTTTGGTGGGCACAAACTTGGCTGCCCCAAACAATTCTAAGATCTCTTTTTGGTCGGGCACACTGGGATCAAGTTTCATTAGCGCAGCTTGCACTTTTTGCGGAAAATCGGCTCCAAATCGCTCTTTGACACTCGGATTCATCACCCAGTGATAATCAAAAAACGCGGGCGATCGCCAGATGACTTCGACCTGATTGAGATCGACTTTGCCTTCTTTAAGACGCTTTTGCCAAACCTGCTCATTCAACACGCCTGCATCGTAAGTGCCTGCGGTGACTAGCTCGATCGTCGCATCGTGATTTTTAGAAAAGCCTGCCTGTCCTTTAAAGTCGCCTTCTAATTTCACGCCTGCTTGCTGAAGAAAATATTGGGGCATCAGTCGCCCAGAGGTCGAAGACTCACTGCCAAAGGTGAAGCTGTGACCTTTAAGAGCCGTCAGCCCTTTGAGATCTTGAATGGGCTGAATGCCGCTTTTTTTATTGGCAATAAACACGCTATGAAACTGTGAATCAATGTCACGTTGCGCGATCGCCTCTGCACCCGGAACCTGCAATCGCGCTTGCACACCCGTCAACCCGCCAAACCACACCATATCTAAATCGCCCACCTTGAAGGCTGTCACCGCCGCCGTATAGTCGGTCACAGGCTTATAAGCCACCGGGACTTTTAATTCAGCTTCTAAATACTTTGATAATTTGCTGTAGAGACGCTGTAACTTCTCTGGGTCTTGGTCAGGAATCGCCCCTGTTGTAAAGGTTTTAGATTGGGCAGCAGGTTTAGCCCCCTCTGGTGCAGTCGTCGATGAACACGCTGACAACGACAGCAGAGATAGAAACAAAAACCCAGAAAACAGAATTTTTTTCATGGAATAACAGAATGAATCGAACGAGAATCGAAGAATACCATGAGGGGTAGGGCGATTCCGAATTCGATCGTTTTGATTTTAAGTCACACTAGACATTGCACTGAATTAACCGACGCTTCATGACTCATTCCTCGATCGACGCTTTCCTGGAAAAATTTGAGCGCTTTGGGGTCAATCTCGGCTTAGAGGCGATTCAGCACTTATTGGCGGAGTTGGGCAATCCCCACGATCGAGTGCCAATCATTCACGTTGCGGGCAGCAATGGCAAGGGGTCTGTGTGTGCCTATCTATCCGCCGTGTTGACTGAGGCGGGCTATCGAGTCGGACGTTACACCTCGCCGCACCTCGTCAGTTGGTGTGAACGAATTTGTATTCGTGACCAACCGATTTCGCCCGAAGACCTGCACAGCGTATTGCAGCAAGTTGAAGCGGCAATTCGCCCCGATCGTCCGTCGCCGACTCAATTTGAAGTGATTACGGCAGCAATGTGGCTCTATTTTGCTCAACAAAAGGTTGATATTGCCGTGATTGAGGTCGGTCTAGGCGGACGGTTGGATGCGACGAATGTGTGCGATCGTCCCCTAGTCACCGTAATCACGTCCCTCAGCATGGAACATTGGCAGCGACTCGGACCAACCTTAGAAGACATCGCACGAGAGAAAGCAGGCATTCTCAAATCTGGCTGTCCGGCTGTGATTGGTCAGATTCCATCTGAGGCGATGGCGGTGGTCAATCGTCGCGTGTTGGAGTTAAATTGCCCGACTATTTATCCAAAACCTGCCAAAGATTTAGGAGGCGGCTGGGCAGAATATCAGGGCATGGAAGAGTATGAGTTGAAGCTTGAGACGGGAGAAGAAGGCTCGATCGAGCTAATCAAATCGTTTCAGTATCAGTTGCCCTTGCAGGGAGCGATTCAACTGCACAATTCAGCGTTGGCGATCGCAGCGCTGCAACTGCTCAGGCAAGATGGCTGGGAGTTTTCTGATGAAGCGATCATCGACGGCATTGCTAATACAAAATGGGCAGGACGGCTGCAATGGT
>JBBRMC010000853.1:0-1932 GCA_038231055.1 Leptolyngbyales cyanobacterium | reverse complement strand
CGATCGCGTCCACCCTTTCATCATTTCTAGTGATATTCAGCGTTAAGGTGCTAGTGCATTACCGCGAATCAGGCTCCCGATCGTCTTGGCAGTAATCTTTAACTGCACCAGAGGATTGGCAGGAACCACCGTTTTATAGAGATAGCTATCAAACGTTAGCTTCTGAACATCAAGGTCAGAACACATCTCTACAAAGGCTTCACGAGTGGCATCAGAGCGGTAGAAAACCGTTTGCAGGATATCCAGCACCTTGTAGGTGATGCCATACTGCCGATCCCAACGCTTGATGTAAACCTTGAGGTCTGCCTCAGTCGGGATCTTGCTGCCGTTTTCAGAAAACTCGACGATCGCTTCTGCACACATCCGCGCAGACTTGGCTGCAAAGTAGATGCCTTCACCAGATGATTTGGTCACTGTCCCAGCGGCATCTCCCACGAGAGCAACTCGACCAACCACACGGCGAGGTCTGGGATGCTCAGGAATCGGATGAGCTTCGACCCGAATGATTTTGCCACCGCGTAGTTTTGCAGCAGCTCGTGCGCGAATTCCAGCTTGGAGCTTTTTGATGTCGGCTTTGTTAGGCGACATGGTGCCCGTGCCAACCGCGACGTGATCGTATTTGGGGAAGACCCAGGCGTAGAAATCAGTCGAGACATCATCGCCGACATACATTTCTGCGAGATCTTCGTAGTATGCCATCTTGTCTTCGGGCAGACGAATCCGCTCTTGGAAGGCGATCGCATAGCGATAATCACCTGCATCAATGGCTTTAGCCACGCGAGAGTTTGCGCCATCAGCACCGATTACAAGATCGACTTGCAGCGTCTGGGCAGTTCCTTCTAAGCTGCCGTCAGAGTGATCGGCGTAGTGCAGGGTGTAAGCGCCTGTGCTGCTCGTCGGAATTTCTAGCTTGTGCATCGTGCCGTTGATGAGCACCGCACCGCAGGAAATCGCGCGATCGCGTAAAAACCCGTCTAGCACTTCGCGCCGACACATACCGATATATTCTTCATCTTTGAGAGTGCCGCCGATGTTGACCTCCACGTTAGATGGAGAGATCATTTTCATCTTTCGCACCTTGCGATCGATGATGCGATCGGGCAAGTCAAACTCGCTCACCATACAGAGAGGAATCGCACCGCCACAGGGCTTCACATTGTCAAGCTTGCGCTCGATTAAAAACGTTTCGATTCCTGCTTTTGCTAAGATCTCAGCCGCAGACGACCCAGCCGGACCTCCACCAACCACCGCAACCCTTAGTACCAAAGGTTTTCTCCCGTTCTCTAAAAGCTACGAAATGAATGGTATCACGGCACTTTGGTTGGATTGGTATTACTCTCACTAAGTTGAAACAGAGCTTAACAAACGGGGCGCTTCAGGTTGAAATCTAGATCCAAATCTCAACAATTTAGGAGATGCATGGCAAACGTTTGGAGGCTGCCCAAGTCGGAATGAACGATCGTTCTTAGAACCCAGCGCTTTCCTAGAACCAATGTCTCCATCAGATTCTTCTTTCCTAAGTAATAGTGAGCGGATTTGAGTAGGGATGAGCAGCAATGGCAAAAATTGCCATTAAGGAAACTCAGCCTCCGTAGGTGTAGATCGAAGGGATGGAATTGAGGAGCTTTAACCTCACGACTCATTAATTTAGGTCGATAGAGCTATGACGCGATCGCTCGTTGAACCAATATCCTCCTTAGGGGGTTCTAAGGGTTCGGTTGGAAAAGTCTAATGTTGGTGTAAGGAGTTTTACCGCAGTAAATTTACCAGCTCCGAGCAGCGTTCATGAGCAATTTGGATCGAGAGTTCCGAAGATCTTAAGCAATTCTTAAGTAATACAGACGTTAGTGAGAGGCGCTCTCAAGTACCCTGACCTACTTCGCGATTCCTAGCCACGGTTCTGAAGTTGGTGTGCACTACGGCTCAAATATT
>JBBRMC010000852.1:0-1939 GCA_038231055.1 Leptolyngbyales cyanobacterium | reverse complement strand
GGAGGAGCAGCTTGAACTACTAAAAACGTTATCTGCAATGATTCAGCAGCCCCATTCTTCCGATCAAACTACAACAGCAGACACAGAGTTTTCAGCAGAAAGCTTTCGCCAATCTTGGCAGCAAGCTGTGACTGGGCAAACCTTACCACTCTCCCAACTGTGGGAGGGAATCGACATTGACTGATTTACCCATCGTTGAGATTCGCCTCACGCCTGAATTTCAGCGTAAACTGAAAAATCTTGCAAAGAAATATCGCCAGGTTCCCACCGATCTTCAGCCTGTTCTTAAGCAGTTACAACACGGAGAGTTTCTAGGAGATCAAATCCCTGGCATTGGCTTCACGACAATGAAAGTGCGGATTAGAAACAGTGATACCCAAAAAGGTAAAAGTGGTGGCTATCGTCTGATCTATTGGATCTCATCCACTGAGTTAATCGTTTTGCTAGATATCTACTCAAAGTCTGACCAAGGAGATATTGAAGTAGATGAGATTCGGCAAATCATCAAAGGATTTAACATAACTTCTGAATCGACAGATCCTTAGAATTTTCTTCGCATATGGTTCTTAAACTGATTGTGAACTGCTGCCCGATCGAGCCTCTACCTTGTGTCACAACTCCAACAGGCTTAACTGAATGCCTGCTTTTGGGTCTGGTGGCTGTACTTTAGCTCGTCGAGAAGACTTATGAGGAGTAATCTCAAGACTCGCGACAAACCAGGTGCGAAGATCTCTGGCTTGTTCTGAAGTCAAACTATCCAGATCGATCGCCGATGGAAACAAGTCTCGATCGTCCTTTTCTGCCCAGGCGATGTCACTCGCAAATCGCTCAGAACCAAAAGGCACAAGAGACTCAGGAAAGCGGGCTAAGTGGGACAACACATTTTCTTGTTTGAGAAATCCTTGACGCTGATGGTGCAGTTGTTGCACTCGCTGATGCCGCGCTTCTTTGTAGTTCAAAATCGGGGTCGGATAGCCTTTGATGCGAGGAGGCAGACCCAACGCCGCCGCAGGGAGGTGAGCCAATTCGGGCACCCAGCGTTTGATGAAGGTGCCGTCAGGGTCGCAGCGATCGACCGCCGTTTGTTCAGGGTTATAGATGCGAGTCCAGCTTTTGTTGGCGCAGTGAGTCACCCCGGCTTGCATCGCCCATTGATAGTGATCGATCGGGCAATCTCCGTCGATTAAATGTCGCATAAAGTGCAAGGCTCCATAGCGCCAGTCGATGCCCAAAAGATTACTCAAAAAGCTGGCGTGAATTGCACGAGACCGAAAGTTCATTTCCTTCCAGCCGCCTGTGGCGAGTAGACAGCGGGCAGCGGCATCCACGATCGGGAATCCCGTTTCGCCAGCTTGCCATGCTTGATAGAGATCTTCGTTAAACTGCCAGCCTTCGTCGTCGAATATTGTGTAGAGCGATCGCAGTTCTAATTGCGGCAGATAGCGGAACCGTTGAGTGAATCCGCTGCCCCAGCGCAGGCGGCTGATCAGTTGTTTGGCACTGCGCTGAATTCGCCGATCGCTAGAAGCTTTTAAAGGGCGCACTGCCTGATAGCATTCTCGCGGAGAGATCACGCCAAACTTGAGATAAGGACTCAACCCTGTTGTCGCGTCTCCACTGGGATAAGACAGTTGCCAATAGTAGCGATCGACCTTTTCGGTCAAAAATTCTTGCAGGAGATCACGAGCCGCTTGAGTGCCACCGGGCGGAATCGGTTTTTGGTCGGGCAGCAATCCTAAATCGGTGAGGGTCGGCAACGGTTCGCCCAGCACATCGTCGGGGGTTTGAATGCGGCTCGGAGTCAGCACCATTTCTGCACTCATCTCAGTAAACCAGTGCTTGCGATAGTGCGAATAGGGAACCAAATCATTCAGTCCGGCGATCGGCTCAAACCAGCGAATTTTAAGATCCTGTTCGGCTAACACTCGATTCAACCGTG
>JBBRMC010000851.1:0-1943 GCA_038231055.1 Leptolyngbyales cyanobacterium | reverse complement strand
TCTTTAGAGCGCAATCAACAGCGAACGGGCAAAGCCAAAGTGCCAGATGTAGGCATCTACGCAACGATTAAGAAGCTAGTCCTACCGTCCTACAGCGAAGGATTTCACCAACTTTTCTACGTTCAGATTGAGTTGGGGAATGTCTTTAAAGTTACTGAATGGAATGAGATGAGAAATGGAAAACAATAGGTTTGAAGCCCGAATGCGGGAGCTAGAATATTTTCACAATCTAAGAGTACTTCCGCAGGCTTGGATCGTTGTACGAGTAGATGGTCGAGGTTTTTCTGGCTTCACAGAATCTCGGTTTGAGAAGCCCTTCGACTTCAAATTTCACAATCTCATGGTCCAGACAACTCAAGCTTTGCTCGATCAACTCGGCGGTGTTTATGCTTATACCGAGAGTGATGAAATTTCGATTTTGTTTTGTCCAAACTGGGATTTCTTCGATCGCACTCTAGAAAAAATCGTTTCCATCTCAGCCAGCATTGCCTCAGCCACTTTTACTCTAGCCATTGGAGAAGTCGCGAACTTTGATAGCCGAATCTGGGTTGGAACCACATCTGCACAGGTGATTGATTATTTCAGTTGGCGACAAGCCGATGCAACCCGATGTGCCTTAAATGGTTGGTGCTACTGGACTTTGCGAAAGACGGGTCTGACTGCCCCGCAAGCAACTCATAACTTAGAAAGTCAAGGAACTTCATTTAAAAATGAATTGCTGTTTCAGCATGGAATCAATTTCAATGAGTTGCCGAGTTGGCAACGGCGTGGCACTGGCTTGTATTGGGAAACCTACGAAAAGATGGGCTTCAATCCCATTGCTCAAGAAGAAGTCGCTGTCACCAGACGGAGAATCAAAGTCGATGAATCATTACCAATGAAAAATGAATATCGGGAATGGATCAATCAGTTTTTGAGTGAGTAAACTATGTTCGAGAATTTAAGTGCGACCCCTTGTGGATATCTCAAAGATATCACAGCCCAACAACCCTATTCACTCCTCTTCGCAACTGTTAGTGGAGCGCACTTGTATGGCTTTCCGTCTCCAGATTCCGACTACGATTTGCGCGGCGTGCACATTCTTCCGGTTCGAGAAGTGATTGGATTAGAAACGGGGAGAGAAACAATCGAGCAATCAGATGCACAACACAACTTAGAACTTGATTTAGTCACTCACGATATCAAGAAGTTTTTTGGATTGTTACTCAAGCGCAATGGCTACGTTTTGGAGCAATTGTATTCGCCTTTGATAGTTCAAACTTCGCCAGAGCATGAGGAATTGAAAGCGATCGCACCCGGCTGCATCACGCGTTATCACAGCCATCACTATTTGGGGTTCGCGCAAACTCAGTGGCGGTTATTTGAGAAAGAAAATCCGCCCCGCGTTAAGCCTTTACTATATGTCTACCGCGTTCTACTCACTGGAATTCACTTAATGCAGACCGGAGCAGTAGAAGCCAACTTGGTTAAACTGAACGAGAAATTTCAACTCCCTTACCTACCTGAGTTAATTGAGCGGAAACTGACAGGCGTAGAGAAAAGCAACCTATCAGACGCAGATATTCAGTTTCATCAACCAGAATATCTGCGCCTCGTAGAAACCTTAGAAACTGCAAGCCAACAGAGTCATTTGCAAGAAGAACCCAACGTTCGAGAAGCCTTAAATGATTTGCTGCTAAGGCTAAGACTCGCTACCTAGCCTTTCTGTTTAAGACCGTGAATTTAATAAAAACTCGACAACTATCGATGTTATTTAATCCACAATTTTTGGGGACGTGGTGGCAAACCGTTCGGTTAAGGCGGCTCTGGCTTGTTCTCGATCGTCAAAGTGAATCTTTTCAGTGCCCAAAATCTGATAATCTTCGTGTCCTTTGCCTGCGATTAGCACCCCGTCTCCAGGTTGAGCTTGCAAAATTGCGGTGCGAATGGCGGCGGCTCGATCG
>JBBRMC010000850.1:0-1946 GCA_038231055.1 Leptolyngbyales cyanobacterium | reverse complement strand
GCCGTCCGCGTCGCATCGCCGGAAGAATCACCAACATTTGCCACCAGTGTTCGACTTCTAGACTGTAGAGATCTAAACGCTGATCATCGATCGCGGCATCTTCTGCCACTGCCATGCCGCCGCCATAATAGCGACCATTGCCCACCGCGATTTGAATCGCCCGCACCTTCTCCGATCGTCCCCCCTCCATCTGAATTTCTGCATGAAACCGCCGACTATTCCACAAAGCTTGTAGGGCGGTTGCGGCATAGGCAAAAACGCCCCAGCGTTTCTTGATTTCTTTAGTGAGGTTACGAGTGATCTGCACACTCAGCCCTAGACTGGCGACATTGAAGAAATATTTGCCATTCACCCATCCCAAGTCGATCGGGTGAACCTTACCTGCCGCAATAATTTGGCACGCCTCAGGCAACGTCGCCGGAATTTCTAGCGTTCGCGCTAAGTCATTGGCAGTTCCTAAAGGCAGGATTCCTAAAGGGAGTTGAGTCTCAACTAAGCCTTCTACAGCCGCATTTAACGTTCCATCACCACCGCCGATAATCACTAAATCTACCCGCTTACGATAGTCACGAATCACATCTGGGAGACGATCGGGGTCTTCGATCTCTTCTTCGTACAACTCAAGCCCCAACGATTTTAATTGATTGACGGCAGCGTCTAACTGCTGTTGCCCTTTGCGAGCGTGACGGTTGACTAACAATAAAGCGCGCTGATTCATAAAATAGTGATGTCCATAGTTCAAACAGGAATGTCTTACCTCTCATTTTTTGCATAGAGCGTGTCTTGATACATTCATCATTGGATAGTTTTGTTTATGATTGAGGGTGCTGAACGCTTATTTAATAATACCGATGCTCAATCTCGGCATCTCTTCTGAGCAGCCTTCGTCGCTGACTATCTCATCCCAGCCCGTTATGCTGCCCCGCACCATCCGTCCGATCGGGGTCTATGCGCTCAATGGGCTGGCAGTTTGGCAAAATCGACTGCTGGCTCTCGACTCAGTTCGAGGCTATTTACTTCGGCTCGATCCGACGAGCGACAACACGATCGTGCTCAACGCTCACAATACAGAACCGTTTGTTGGCGCAACGAGTTTGGCGATTTGGGACGAAACGATCTGGTTTACTCAAGAAAACAACGTTTATTTTTGTGGGTTTCATGACTTAACACCGCAGCTTTTTGTCAGCTTGCCCTACGCAGCCGATGGGGTAGGTGTTTGGGAGTCTACTATTTATGTGACCTGCCAAAAGTCCGGCTATATTTTTATTTACGAGCGCACCACTAAACGAAAAATTACTCAGTTTCCCTTACCCGGCGTTGGGACTGCTAACCTAACCGTGCGAGATGAAGAACTTTGGATCTGCGATCGCATCGAGCAGACGGTTTATTGTCTCGATCGAGCGACAGGCGAACTTCAGTTCAGCCTTCTCACGCCCTTTGAGTCGCCAACCGGATTGGCATTTTTGCCTGACTCAATGACTCAAAAACTAACTCTCTATGTCTCCTACGCCAGCGAAGAAGCCTACATTCGCGACAATCCCAATGCTGATCCGAGTCATGAATTAGCCTTTCGCGATCGCACCTTTGTTCATCCGCTCTACTTCCACAACGATCTCAAAGGACGCTATACGCTCTCAAATGGCTATTTGATTGAGATGTCTTATGCTGAAGAACTGCTGCCCTTAGATGAAGTTCATCTAGAAAATCTGGAGTGGCGCATTGCTCTGCCGACTGAAACCGATCGTCAAAAAGTCAAGCACGTTGAAGCGATCGGGGTGCCGTTTACAGAAGAAATTCAGGAAGGACAAAGGGTTGCGGTTTTTAAATTTGACTCACTCAAGTCCAACGAGCGGAATATCTTTGGTTGGAAAGCCTTGCTTGAGGTGCGAGGCATCAAATATCAACTCACGCCCGATGCGATTGATAACGTGTCTGAACTCACCCCT
>JBBRMC010000849.1:0-1955 GCA_038231055.1 Leptolyngbyales cyanobacterium | reverse complement strand
GCTACCGTGTACACACAAGTTGCTCGATCGATCATTGCTGAGATCCTTCGCCCCCTAAATCCCCCATTCTGGGGGACTTTGAGCCAGAAAGTCTCTAGAGTTTAACGCCATTGCTCCGGTTCAAAGTCCCCCAATTTTGGGGGATTTAGGGGGCATAAGCCGACTCAAACGAAGCTACGAGGACTTGTGTGTACACGGTAGCCAACATCCAAAGGCGAATCCTTGAAAAAGTAGAACTCCTGCAAGACGACCTACAAGGCGACGTGAAACATCTAACAGACTTCACCCCAGAATATCGTCTGAGAGTCGGCGACTATCGGATTCTATTTGAAATAGAAGAAGCAGAGATTGTCATTTACCGCATCAGACATCGCAGTAAAGCCTATTCCTAAAGGAGAGACTATTATGATTCAGCTTAACCCCGAATTTCTAAAGAAAAACGGTAAACCAGAGTTTGTGGTGTTGCCCTACGAAGAGTTTCTGCTACTGCAAGAACTTCTTGCAGACTTGGAAGATTTACAAGACTTGAGGCAGGCAAAGCTGACCGAAAAAGATGAACCCACCGTCTCTCTAGCAGAAGCCAAGAAACTGTTGAATCTGCCCTAAGCAATGTTGCAGACTGCGACGACGCGATCCGAAGACTCCGCCGCAAGACCCCTTAGTTTCTCTGGTTCAGCGTTGGACTCTCGATCGTCCTTCTCATCGCATGGCTACGCGCTCAGTAGATCAGGTTGATACTCCACCACAATCGGCGATCGCTGCTTAAATGACAACATGATCGATCGCAAACTAACTCTTGACTCAAAGCACGTTGCAAAACACCTTCCTGACACCCCCTCAAACGCACAAGCTATTGAAGCGAGAAGGCAGTGTTCATCTGTTCAACGATCGAGCCACCCTCGAAAGCGTCGCTCAAGCAATCCTCCAAAATGGTGAATTCACAGGAGCCATTCGCGGACACGAGCGTTACGGACTCTACTTTGCAGAATCGATCGGGTATCGCCTTGATGCAGACAGCAACCGAACCCCGCTCTATTGTGGAGAGATGAAAATCAAAGGCGACAACTATCATGTCATCTCCCGCAATCGCCCTAGCCGATAATTGGGACTTCACAGAACTTTGGGTCGATCCCACCGCATCGCCCCCCTACGTTTTGATCTTGCTATGCGACGAGCAAGGCATCTGTAGCATCTATGACCCTGCTCAAAACTATCAAGTTATATTCACATCTTCTTATCAAGGCGCTAAACTCTGGCTTCTCGAAGATGAATACGAGCGAGTCGAAGGACAACTGAGAGCCGAGAAAGTTGCATAACTCAGTTTCAAATACCCACTCGCTAACGACGATGCGATCGTTCTTCTCATCGCTTGGCTACGGAAATGAACGCGCTCCTTTGAAGCTTGCACCGCAATCATCTTTACGGCTACGATCGCAGTGCTACTTTAGAAGCAGATCACAGAAGGCTTTGCCATGACCCTTCAAGAACTAGAACAACACGTTCACCAACTCTCTGTCGCCGAGCGATTGTCTTTGCTCAACACCATCACACGATCGCTGCAACAAGAGAGTGACCCCTCCCCACGCTTGAGCCAACTCGAAAGACTCGCGATCGTCAATCAGATGCGCGGTTTTCTGACTCGCCCCGGAGAACCCGCACCCACCGATGAAGACGTTGACGCAATGCTGGAACAAAGACGAGTGGAGAAATACTCGTAGTGAGAATCTTGGTTGATACAAATGTCATTCTCGACATTTTACTGAATCAACAACCTTTTGCTGAAGAGGCAACTGCACTGTTAAGAGCGATCGCAACAGACCGAGCAACAGGCTACGTCTGTGCATCCAGCTTGACAGACATCTTCTACATTGCTCGACGACAAACCAAAAGTGTAGATCAAGGACAACAAGCGGTAGAAATGACGCTGAGGCTATTCCAAATTTGTCTTGTCAATC
>JBBRMC010000848.1:0-1957 GCA_038231055.1 Leptolyngbyales cyanobacterium | reverse complement strand
TCGGCACCGGAATCTTTGCCCCTGTACAAGCATCTTTGACCGCCGCAACCACATCATTCGCATAGTTCTGCGTGTTGTAATTTTTGGAAGCGTGAAAATTGGTTTGCGACCCGTCATAATCCACACCCAACCCACCGCCGCAGTCAAAATACTGCATATTTGCTCCCAGTCTCACGAGTTCGACGTAAATCTGACCCGCCTCACGCAACGCATCTTTAATGACGCTAATTGCAGAAATTTGTGAACCGATATGGAAGTGCAGCAGTTGCAGCGAATCCAACATATTTGCTTCACGCAATTGCTCAATCGCCCGAATAATCTCAGGAATCGTCAAGCCAAATTTTGCCCGATCGCCCGCCGATGTGCCCCAACGTCCGATACCTTTAGCACTTAGTTTTGCCCGAACTCCGAGAATCGGCTGCACTCCAAGTTTTTTGCTGGCTTCAATGGCAAGTTCCACTTCTTCGACTTGCTCTAAAACGATAATCGGGGTTTGCCCTAACCGTCTTGCCAGCATTGCCGTTTCAATATATTCACGGTCTTTATAGCCGTTGCAAATGAGTAACGCCCCCGGTGTTTTTAGCGATGCTAATGCAATCATTAATTCTGGTTTAGATCCGGCTTCTAATCCAAACTGATGCGGTTCGCCAAACCGAACCAGATCTTCAATCAAATGGCGTTGTTGATTGCACTTCGTCGGAAAAACGCCCTTGTAAACCCCCGTGTAGTTGTAGCGAGCGATCGCTTTCGCAAAAGCCGCATTCAGTCGCTCAATCCGATCTTCTAAAATGTCTGAAAATCGGATCAGCAACGGCAACCCCAAATTACGCTGCTTGAGGGCATTGGTTAACTCATATAAATCTAACGAGCCGCCCCGATCGCCCTTGGGTGAAACGGTCACGTGACCAGCCGCATTGATCGAAAAATAAGGAGCGCCCCAGCCTTGAATGCGATAGAGTTCTTCACTGTCTTCGATCGTCCAGCCTTTTTTAGCCTCAGTCACGATCTGCGATAAATTAGACAATTTTGACGGCACTTCTTCAGGAAGCTTGCTTTTTGCCTTTGCCTTTCCATTTAGCTCTGGCTGCACATTGACCAGCGATTTTTCCGCCTCTGCTTTCGCTGAAGTGTGGCGTTCCCCCATCATCGTTTACCCCTTAAAAATTTGATCAAGATGCCAGTCTATCGCATCCATCTGCATCGTGTGAGTTCAGCAGAACACCTCGACTCACTGAGAATTCATTCGTTTCCGATCGGCTCCGTTCTGGGCTAATCTTAATTTGTGAAAATGCGTAAATTTCTTGGGAGCGACTCGTGGAAAGGACATTTTTGGCAATCAAACCAGATGGCGTGCAGCGCAAGCTAATTAGTGAGATTATTGGACGCTTTGAGACAAAAGGGTTTACCCTGGTGGGCTTGAAGTTCATGAACGTCAGCCGCGAACTTGCCGAACAGCACTATGGAGTTCATAGAGAACGCCCCTTCTTCGGCAGCTTGGTCGAGTTCATCACCTCTGGTCCGGTTGTGGCAATGGTGTGGGAAGGCGATGGTGTGATTGCAGCAGCCAGAAAAGTGATCGGAGCTACTAACCCACTCACGGCAGAACCCGGCACCATTCGCGGAGACTTGGGCGCAAATATTGGACGCAACCTGATCCACGGCTCAGACGCACCCGAAACGGCTCAAAGCGAAATTGCTCTGTGGTTTAAAGCAGAAGAACTCGTCAACTGGCAGCCGACCATCCTTTCCTGGATATACGAATAATGTTTTACGGTTCTAACGCGATGTGCAACTAATTTGCCCTCCTCACGCAGCTACCGTGTACACACAAGTCCTCGTCGCTTCGTTTGAGTCGGCTTATGCTCCCTAAATCCCCCAAAATTGGGGGACTTTGAACAAGATAAATAGCTTGACCTCTAACACCTCGTTTCATCTCAAAGTCCACCAGGATGGGGGA
>JBBRMC010000847.1:0-1958 GCA_038231055.1 Leptolyngbyales cyanobacterium | reverse complement strand
ACCGCCAGCGTTCATCCTGAGCCAGGATCAAACTCTCCATGTTGTTAAACATAGGGCTTGTTACAGCTCACTATCACTAAATAAGTTCTTCAACTTATCTCTCGTTCCATAATCCCTGAGCTCTCTAAAAAACTCAAAAATTTATTTGCTTTGACGAGGTTTAAGTGCTATTATGACTTCCAAACTATGCAATTGTCTTGGTTCATCGCGGATGAGTTCGCCTCACTTTCGCTTGGCTCCCCCTCGACCGCTTAATGAATATAACAGTAGAAGAATGAGCCTGTCAACACCTGAGAGCAAGTTTTTCGCGTAAAACCTCTGAAGCCTTTGCGGTGATAAGGTTTGAAAAAATTAGCTCCTTCAGACCTGTCAAAGATTTCAAGAGACTAAAGCTTTTTACCCTTCGTCTTCCCTTCACTTATTCGCTTCACTCTGTCTAGACCGCTTAATAGCGATTCCTGTAGTGCTTCGGTTAAAGATTGAGCAGTCAATTTATCAGTTAGCTGGCGGTACTGTTCAGTGTGAATAGGAGGGCTAATGCAAACAAAGACTTCAGATCTTAGAGAGACGTTAGGACTGTAGTGGAGAGAGATCGGGATAATCGAAATTGGCTGAGGCGAGGTTGCCTCGGCTTGCAACACTAAACGGGCTAACCCTGTTTTAAGGGGACGTAGGGGCTGATCGCGAACGATACCGCCTTCGGGGAAGATGACTAGCTTTTTGCGGTTGTGGAGCACCTCGATCGCCACACGCATACTAGAAACCGTGGGACGCACTGGGTCAACAGAGAAACCTCCTAAATGTCTGATGAACCAGCCTTGAATGCCAGTCATTTGATCCGACCTAGACATATATCTGAGAGGTTCTGTGCTTAACAGAGCGAGGATTAGTGAATCCCATCGGCTGAAATGCTTGGATGCAAAAACAGCCGGACCCGTTTGAGGAAGATTTTCGCGACCAATAATCGTAATCTCTTGAAAGTAGAGGTGCATGAAGACACGATGGATGGGAACGATCGACCAGTAGAGCCAGGGATTGACTTTGGCAGATTCAGACACAGTTTATTAATTACCTAGAGTTTTAATAGTGAGGATTTGAGGAGGCGTAGCGTCGGGAGGGTAGAGGAAATCTACTTCAACAGAACGCTGATCGTTTGGCTTCAAATTTAGCGTAATTAGAGGTTGCCCTTGCTGCCCTCTGCGCTGGACAAGATGGATATATCGAGTCTGGGAAAGACCACGATCGTCCAAATAGCGCAATCGTACGGTACCGCGAAAAAAGATTTTGGAGTCTGGTGTTGATAAAAAGAGGACTTCGTTCTTACTCCTGTCCTCCTTGAGAGGGGTTTCGACAACCAGCGCGACCGCTTGCAATCGGTTCGTGGTATTTCTTAAGGGCAAAGTGAGATTGTACTGAATGCCGTAATTACCGTTGGCTAAGTACGCCGTGTCAGGATAACGAACCAGCATTGGAGCGCTTTGAATCTGCCCAGTGCCAAAAGTGCCTTGTAAAAGAGTGCTGAGTCCATAGGAAATAGCACGTCCTGCTTTTGGAAGACCCAGATAGTTTTTGTTAGCATCTGTTAATGTTGCTTTCCATTGAGAGCCTTTAGCAACCCCTGCAACACGACCATAGACGACACGATCGGTCTTACTCAAAGGCGAAGTCGGTGGAATATCTCGCGGTCCGGCTAACCCGCCGTTGTTAAGCAAGTTTTGCCAGTCTGTCAGGCTAGGAACTCGCTCTGTGCCACTAGCATTGAAAGGGGCAAACATAGCCAGCGATGCAATATAGACAGGACCACTGCTAGAAAGACGCATCAGAGTAGAGCGACCATTAGATGTAGGAATCACCGTTCCTGCGGGGATTGGCAAATTCATCAACATCTGGCTTTGTCTAGGCGGAACAACTATAGAAGAAACCCAACTACCCTGTCTGCGACCCCGCAAAATATCATT
>JBBRMC010000846.1:0-1958 GCA_038231055.1 Leptolyngbyales cyanobacterium | reverse complement strand
CCGGTTTTAATTTTGCGCGATTTCTTACGATCGAGTCCCAATCGATCAAACAGCAACTCACTCAATTGTTTAGGAGAGCCGAGACTGAATTTCTCACCAGCCATTTCATAGGCACGTTGTTCTAACGATTGCAAATCTCGTTCCAAGGTTATTGAAAAATTGTTTAAATACTGTTCATCGATTCGGACTCCGCAGGCTTCAGCTTCGGCTAAAACGGGTTCGAGAGGTTGTTCGACTTCTAATAGCAAACGATGCAGTTGCGGAACTTCGTCGAGCTTCGCTCTTAGTTTAGGTACGAGATGAAAGGTGCTGTAGACATCCATGCCGCAATAGTCAGCGACAGCAGCGATGTCGATGTCTGCCAGGAGTTTGCCTTTGGTCACGAGGTCGGTGTAGTCCAATGCTCGGATGCCCAGATAAGCTTGGCTGAGGTCGCCGAGTTTGTGACTGCCTTCGGGATTGATGATGTAACTGGCAAGCATGGTGTCGAAAACTACGCCCGCAAGGTGAATGCCCTGAAATCGCAGCACTAAGCGATCGAACTTGGCGTTCTGCAATGATTTGGGATAGTCAGCACTTTCTAAGATGGGGCGCAGCGTTTCTAAGACGAATGCTTTGTCTAGATTTTTGCCCGATGAGTGCCCGATCGGAATGTAAGCGACCGTATTTTTTTCGGGTGCCCAGCAGCAGCCGATGCCGACTAAATCTGCGTCTCGTGGCTCTAACGCGGTGGTTTCGGTGTCCCACGCAACGGGGACGTGTGGATTTGTGCAGGTTTGCAGGATGGCAACCAGTTCGTTGAGTTTTTCGGGGGTGTCGATGATCTGAGGCGCGAGAATTACGGGTTGGATTTTCTCAGCATTCGCGGTGTCTTCAGCACTGAAAAACCACAGATCATCGCTGTCGCCATAGCGAGGAACTGCCTTTTGAGCGGCTTGGGCGGTTGCCTCGATCGTGCCTTCCGTTTCTGATAACTCGGTGCCATCGCTGCTGAGTTGATAGCGCCACTTTTTGACTTTGTTGAGAAACGATCGAAACTCAAATTTTTCCAACAGCGCAGTCACTTGTTCTTCATCAAAGCCCTGAAGCTTGCAGGCGGCGGGATCGATCTCGATCGGCACATCTAAATGAATCTGTGCCATCCACTGCGAATGACGAGCGGCATCGCGTCCGTCTTCAAGTTTTTTCTTGACGGCACCTTTCATTTCGTCAAGCGATTCGTAAACCTTTTCTAACGAGCCGTAAGTGGTGAGCAGTTGCACAGCCGTCTTTTCGCCAATGCCTTTGACTCCTGGAATGTTGTCAGACGGGTCGCCACACAGCGCTTTAAAGTCCACGACTTGCGACGGCAACACGCCCATTTTGTCTTTGACTTCCTGCACCCCAAATTCTCTAGGCGGCTGAGTTCCCTTCCCATAGACGGTACTCATGTAGAGAATTTTGATGTGATTTTCGGCATCGACTAACTGAAATAAATCACGATCGCCGCTCAAAATTTTGACATCAAACCCTTCTCGCCGCGCTTTGTGTGCCAACGTGCCGATCACATCATCCGCCTCATAGCCCGGAGTCACCACGATCGGCAAATTCATCGCCTTGAGCAACTCTTGAAGATTTTCTAAGTCGGGCATGAAATCTTCAGGCGTTTCGGGGCGATCGGCTTTATAGGTGTCGTCTGCTTCGTGGCGAAAGGTGGGTCCGCCCAAGTCAAAGGCGATCGCGACATACTCTGGCTTTTCTAACTCGACCGTTTCTAACAGCGCTTTAAGAAACCCATAAGACACGCTCGTCGGAATGCCCGTTGAGGTGCGAAGTCCGCCGTCTCGCCCTTTAGCAAACGCAAAATAGGAACGAAACGCCAGGGAGTGACCATCAACGAGAACGATTTTGGGGGGTTTTGTAACAGTCAAAGTAGGCACGATCGGGTGAGGAGAACAGACCCTCATTGTAGCGAGTCT
>JBBRMC010000845.1:0-1959 GCA_038231055.1 Leptolyngbyales cyanobacterium | reverse complement strand
AGGTGCCGTCAAACGTCGCGGGTTGAAATCATTCTGGAAAGCCCACTATGACATTTTTGATGGCGAAACGATTGTCTTCACCATTCAAGAAGAAAACCCCTGGGTCAAAGTCATGGACAGCCTGTTTGCAGAGATTCCGATCGTGGGACTGTTTACAGGCTACGTGTTTAACCCCACTTACCTCGTCAGCCGCCCCGACGGGAGAACGGTGATGCACCTGTCTAAACAGCCCACTTTTTTGTCGAGAATCTTCTCCATTAAGAAAGTGGATGGAATGAGCGATCGAGAAGAAAGTCAAGTCTTGTTGAGCCTGTTGATGATGCTGTTGCTAGAGCGCAACCGTGGCTAAATGCCATCAGTTTCAAATCTATCTAATTTCTCAATGACAACTTGCGGTAAAGTTTGATGAATAAATCACTACAAAGTTTAATAAGATAGTTTTACTCACCGATAAGTATTTTTGCTTACCATGATGCTAGCCGATCGCTTCCCCTGGCTGACCGTAATTGTATTGCTGCCCCTCGTCGCTTCGTTAATCATTCCGTTTCTGCCCGACAAAACCGACAAAATGGTTCGTTGGTATGCAGTCGGCGTGGGCTTCGCTGATTTTGCTCTCATGTGCTACGCCTTTTGGAACCACTACGATGCCAGCAATCCAGGGTTTCAACTCGTCGAACGCTATGCCTGGATTCCACAGTTGGGGTTAAGTTGGTCGGTTTCGATCGATGGGTTATCTCTTCCGTTTGTGCTGCTAGCTGGGTTTGTCACCACCCTGGCAATGTTCGGGGCGTGGCAGGTTGATCAACGACCCAAACTCTTCTACTTTTTGATGCTGATGCTCTATGCGGCTCAGGTAGGCGTATTTGTGGCTCAAGACCTGGTGCTGTTGTTCATTTTGTGGGAAGTCGAGTTAATTCCCGTCTACTTGCTAGTCTGCATCTGGGGCGGTCAGAAGCGCCGCTACGCAGCAACCAAGTTTCTGCTCTACACCGCCGCCGCGTCTATCTTCATCCTCGTGGCTGCGCTGGCAATGGCGCTCTATGGTGACAATATCACCTTCGATATTATCGAGCTTGGCATGAAAGATTACCCGCTCGCATTGGAACTCTTGCTCTATGCCGGGTTGCTGATTTCATTCGGGGTCAAGCTTGCCGTCTTCCCAATGCACACGTGGCTACCCGATGCCCACGGCGAAGCGTCTGCTCCCGTCTCGATGATTTTGGCTGGCGTGCTGCTCAAAATGGGCGGCTATGGGCTGATTCGTCTCAACATGGGTCTGCTGCCAGAGGCTCACGTCTACTTTGCGCCGCTCTTAGCAATGTTGGGTGTCATCAACATTATTTATGGCGCATTCAACTCATTTGCTCAGACCAACATGAAGCGACGACTTGCCTATTCGTCGATTTCCCACATGGGGTTTGTGCTGATCGGCATTGCCTCCTTCACTGACTTGGGCATCAGTGGCGCAATGTTGCAGATGATTTCCCACGGATTGATTGCGTCGGTACTGTTCTTCTTAGCAGGAGTCACCTACGATCGTACTCACACCATGGCAATGGATGACATGGGCGGCATCGGTCAAGTGATGCCAAAAGTGTTTGCGCTGTTTACAGCCGCTTCGATGGCATCGTTGGCGCTTCCAGGCATGAGTGGGTTTGCGAGTGAAATCGCAGTGTTTGTAGGCTTGACGACGAGTGATGCCTATAGTTCATCTTTCCGCGCAGTGACGGTGTTTTTGGCGGCGATCGGAGTCATTCTCACGCCGATTTATCTTCTCTCAATGCTGCGACAAGTCTTTTACGATTCGGGGGCGGCTCCTGACTGTGATGTGACGAGCGAAGGTTTGAAGGCGCTCGAAAATCAGGGCGCGGTTTGTTTTGGAACCAGTTGTGTATTGCCTGCTGATGCAGATTTTAGCGATGCTAGACCTCGCGAAGTGTTTATCGCAGGCTGCTTTTT
>JBBRMC010000844.1:0-1972 GCA_038231055.1 Leptolyngbyales cyanobacterium | reverse complement strand
TAGTAACGTGGTTACACAGACGACTAGTGAAAATAAGTTTGGTCAATCTGTTCATTGGCGTAGCGGTAGTCTATGGCTATCTCCTTGGGATTCCTTCAGCTACGATATCGATGCTCCTGAAGGTAGTTTACCGAGAGAATATATTTTTACGCTGAGTGGTTGGTGGAGTTATTCCCACGGGTGGACTGGTTACTTATTATTGAGATTTGATGATATCTTTCTCAAACTGTAGTGGCTTAAGTTGTCGATAAAGGTCTTCCTCAAGAATATTAGTGGGGATAGTAAGCGTTCAAGTCAGCTAGAACGATACAATATGCTGGACTTGACTCAGCGATCGAAACGTTCACACAACTGCTCATTTCAAGGCAAATGCTGTCGGACGAGATGGACGTTTTTAATCCAGGTGAGTCAGTCTTGTTCGCTGAGACGCTGACTCGATCGAGCTTTCAAAATAGCGACTACTATTCGTTCAGTACTTCAGATAGATCTAATGCAAGGAGCAAGGCTTGATTAAGTTGCCCAATTATTGCGTTTGATAAAGACCCTCGGCATTCAAGCAATCTGGTCTTAGAAAGTACCCGAACCTGTTCACCTAGAGCGATCGAATCTCGGTTGAGTCCGCTTTCAGGAGCCTGAATTAGAACCTGAGTCGGATAGACTCGCCTTCCAAGTCGATACGTTGTGCAAGGAACTGCTAAAACATTCGGGCTACTTGCGTTTAGGGCATTTCGGCTGACCAAAATGATGGGGCGAATGCCTGCCTGCTCAGAACCTTCTGTTGGGTCAAGGCGTGCCATATATACCTCTCCTCGATTCACAAATCAGACTCCGCTTGCTGAAAGGCTTCCCACTGAGCAGTCGCAAACTCAGCTTCGAGGATTAAGGCTTGCTGCTGATACTCTGGATCGTTTGCCATTTCGGACAAAGCAGCATCAATCTCAGCCCGACTGATCGCGGTTGACTCCACTTTTTCGTCAATAACCAGCACAATTCGATGCTTTCCTGGCGAGATTCCTGGGGGAAGTTGGAAGGTTACGGTACCATCGATCGCAACGGTCACTGTAGTTTCAACAGTTTTCATTGAAAGTTTGTTGGATGATTACTATCAATGTATTTCTTCACGAGGCAAAGATCAAAGGGATAGCAGTCTTTCTCAAGTGAGAGCTTCATTACTGAATCTCGATAAAACAAAAGACTTTAATCAGACTTTGACTCAACCCGCGATCGAGAACCCCGCCCAACCGATCCGTTCAAGGCAGATTTTGCCGGACGAGTTGGATATTTTTAATCCAGGTGAGTAAGTCTTGTTCGCTAAGACGCTGGTTCGATCGAGCCTTCAAAACCTCCTCTAACTCCGCAGCAGGGCGACCCGTTTGCTCAGTCCAGGCATTGACGATCGCCTCTAATTCAAGACTGACAGAACCCAGCCCCAGCGCTTTTTGAATCTGTAGCTGCTCGTGTTTGCCCACCCCATCTAGCACAAACTCACTGCGACCCGCCTTGTGCAACACTCCCGCCAGTGCTTGAATATATGCCTCGCTGTTATCGGTTTTAGGACTTGTCAACGGCATCGCTTGTCCAAAACGTCGATTGTTTGCCCAAATCAGCACCAGCAGCAGCACACTCGCCTGCACCAAAATGGGCAACAGAGGCGTTCGACTTAAATAAGCTCTCCAACTTCCTTTGCCTTCACGAGCCGCGATCGCCGCTTCTCTATAACCGTGAATGTATTCATCGACCCAAATAGCATTATCTTTTTGCTTGACTAGCTGAGCCAAAAACGCAAAGTTGCCGGGTTCGCCTTGATAGGCATTTGCCGCCAGATAGGGCGTGCTGGCGTAAATAATGCGCCCCTTGCCAACCGGAACTTGCCATACGATCGCGCCAGCCTGGTCACCTAAAAGCTGTTTTTCTCGTCCAGATAGCCGATATCTGCGAGTTGTCTCGATTTTGACCAAACCTCGATCGCTCG
>JBBRMC010000843.1:0-1984 GCA_038231055.1 Leptolyngbyales cyanobacterium | reverse complement strand
GCTTGTAATTTCCTATGATGGAAGCAGTATTTTCTGGTTTAGCATGACCCCATCGCCCGATCGAACGTTATTGATCCGCAACGCCAGGGTTTTACTCCCCAATGGACAGTTTCAATCCGCTGATGTTTGGGTTGAGGGAGGTTTGATTGGGGAGATTGGCTCAAACCTCGATCGCACGGCTGATACTGTGATTGAGGCTAACCATTTAACCCTGCTACCAGGCGTAATCGATCCCCAAGTGCATTTCCGTGAACCGGGATTAGAGCACAAAGAAGATCTCACTACCGCCTCCCGCGCCTGTGCCCGTGGCGGCGTGACTTCCTTTTTAGAAATGCCCAACACAAAACCGCTGACCATTGATCAGGCGACCCTAAACGATAAGCTGGCACGCGCCGCCCAAAAGTCCTTTGTGAACTTCGGCTTTTTTATCGGAGCCACGGCAGAAAACTTACCTGACCTGCAAACAGCGACTCCCACTCCCGGCATCAAGATTTTTATGGGGTCGATGCATGGCGATCTGCTGGTTGATCAAGAAGGCGCGTTAGATCGCATTTTTGCCACAGGCACCCGCCTGATCGCAGTTCATGCCGAAGACCAGGCGCGGATTGCTCAACGGCGGCAAGAATTTGCAGGCATTACTGATCCGGCGATTCATTCCGTGATTCAAGATAATCAGGCGGCGCTCAATGCAACGCAACTGGCGCTCAAACTGTCCAAAAAATATCGGCGACGACTCCACATCCTGCACCTTTCCACGGCGGAAGAAGCCGAACTGCTGCGTCAGGATAAGCCAGCGTGGGTAACAGCGGAAGTCACGCCTCAGCATCTACTGCTCAATACAAGCTTCTATGAACAACTGGGGTCACTGATTCAGATGAACCCGCCGATTCGGAGTGTTCACGACAATGAGGTGCTGTGGCAGGCACTTCAGGATGGAGTGATTGATTTTATTGCCACCGATCATGCTCCCCATACGCTGGCAGAAAAAGGTCGGGCAAATCCCACAGATCAAGCCGATGAGGAAGCCTCGGCGACGACCGTTTTTCTAGAGCCTGCCAAAGTGCCATCGGGAATGCCTGGAGTAGAAACCTCTTTGCCGCTGATGCTAACCCAGGCAATGCAGGGGCGATGTAGTGTGGCTCAAGTGTCTCATTGGATGTCTACGGCAGTGGCAAAAGCCTATGGGATTGTCGGAAAGGGGGCGATCGCTCCTGGCTACGACGCAGACTTAGTGCTGGTAGATTTAGACACGTACCATCCTGTCCTGCGCGAAGAACTTCAGACGAAGTGTGGCTGGAGTCCGTTTGAAGGGTGGAATTTGACGGGCTGGTCTGTGGTGACGATCGTGGGCGGGCAAGTGGTGTACGAACGCGGCAAATTTAATGAGCAGGTTCGCGGTCGAGCGTTGACTTTTAACCCCTAGCTCAACTACCCAAGTGATCGATTAAATTTCTACAGGATTCTCTAGGGAAAATCTTGTTGCTATGCTAAAGATTGAGGGCAAGTAGCGAGTAGAGATGGAGGGTTCGTAGCGTGGACATTTTAATAGAGTCAACCAGGAACTTTGAACAGGATCTTGAAAGGCTGAGCAACGAAGAGAAGGCCATAACAGTTAAAAAAATCAACGATTGTGCAAGTCTGTTCCCAACTCAAAAAGTTGACGTTTATCGAAAGCTTCGTCGTCTCTCTTTGTTGTCAGGACTGAATGGATACGAATCTTCTCTATATACGTTAAAGGTTTCACAAAAGCTAAGGGTAATTTTGGCAGTTGACGAAGATCCTATTTTTGGGCAAGTTATCTTTACTCTTTTTCGAGTAGTAGAACATGATGACATAGATACCATGTATCGAGGTATAGCGGAATCCCTATATCAAGATATACTCCATCACGATCGAGAACCTGCCCAGATCTCATAGATTCATTTATGGCACAAACCCTTACTCTTTGTGATGAATACGGAATTCTCTACCAAGCAATGAAAAT
>JBBRMC010000842.1:0-1987 GCA_038231055.1 Leptolyngbyales cyanobacterium | reverse complement strand
CCCGCGATCGCGGTTCTAGCTTCCCCCATCAATTTCATAACCCCAGCATCGGTGCCGCCATCTACTACGCAAGCTTGCCACTTTTCAGCTAATGGAGCCAACACTTCTATAAACAATCGTTGTAGTTTCTGATAGTCGGCTTCGCTCAGTTTACTAGCGCCTCCAATCACAACTAAAACGCGGTGAGATGAACCATTAAGCCCTAGAGATGGTATCGACGCAGAGATCCCCGTCGCTGAACTTACCTGAGTCGCGGGTATGACTTGGTTCGAGAAGATAACATTGAAGGATTTTTCCATGAACAATATTTTACTGCTGAAAGTCAAAGTGGAAGCAAAAGGTTATTGAATTTATCTTCTACTCTACCCAGTACGTTACTAGTAGTAACCTCCTGCACCCGGATAATGTATGAGATGAAACGATAAAACTACCTTTAATTCTATCCTTCCATTCTGACCGTTAATTCCGTCTAGCGAACTGGGCGATCGCAGAGGATAAAACGAAGAACAATTTTAGAACGCTAAAACCACAGCAGAGATCTAGACACCCAACTTCAGAAATACTCAAAATCTCAAGAACCACAGTCATAATTGCCCCACTTGTGAAAGTAACGAAGTAGAATTTATATAATTTCAAGTTTTGTCTCAACCTATGGGTTTGTCTCAATCTTCTGCGTATCTGTTGGTGTCTCATGGGAGCCGAGATCCACGTCCACAAGCGGCGATCGCTCAACTCGTTCAACAGGTGCAGCAAAAAATGCCACCCTCTAGTTCGCAGCCTCCTCTCATTGGCGCGGCTGTCTTAGAGTGTGCTTCGCTTCCTCTACACGGGCAGATTCAGCAATTTAGTCAAACAGCGATCGCTCAAGGAATTCGTCACCTTCAACTCGTGCCGCTCTTCTTAATTCCAGGCGTTCACGTTATGGAAGATATTCCCGAACAAGTAACCATCGCTCAACAAGTCTTAGGCGAAACGGTAACGATCGCGTCGTCTCCTCACCTTGGCAGTCATCCCGGTTTAGAAAAGCTTCTAGCAAATCGTCTGGCTCAACTTCCTGAGAATACTGCTTGTATTCTGATGTCTCACGGCAGCCGACGATCGGGAGGAAACCATCCTGTTGAGACATTAACATCGAAAGTAGGAGCAGTTTCGGCATATTGGTCGGTTGCTCCTAAACTAGAAGCCCGTCTGCAAGAATTGGCTCAGTCAGGATGTCGAAAAGTCGCGATTTTGCCTTATTTTCTCTTTGCTGGAGGGATTACCGACGCGATCTCTCAAACGGTTAGTGAACTGTCTCATCAGTTTCCAGACTTGGAACTTGATCTGAGACATCCGCTAGGAGTGGGGGATGACCTGGCTCAATTGATTCTAGATTTGATCACTTCTTAACTTATCTGAGATCTTGCACCCGCCTCTTCACTGCGATGGTGTCCCGCCCGTGAATGGAATTCCGGGCTAGCCTTGCGAAGTCCACTCAAGGGACTGAATTGCCTGAATCTCTCTTTCAGTCCCTTGAGGGGACTTCGTACCGTTAGACTTTTCAATCACGGGTGGGTGAATGCTAGCCACGAGGGAGTTCTAATCGGGTACAAGATCTCAGTTATTCTTTCTTAATCGGTATCTGATAGTGCAGCATTTGAGTGGTCAGATGTTTAGCGTTGATATCGATAGTCATCTTGTTCATTCTCTAACTGCCCTACCCTATGACTCTTAACTCTGATGCGATTAGTAAGCCAAGGTGCTTAGGCAAAGTTTATCTGGTTGGTGCAGGACCGGGCGACCCTGGCTTGATGACGCTCAAGGGGAAAACTTTGTTAGAGTGCGCAGATGTTGTGGTCTACGATGCTTTGGTGAGTGCGCCAATTTTGGCGATGATCAATCCCAATGCAGAGCAGATCAATGCAGGCAAGCGGCGAGGGCAGCACTCAATGGTGCAAGAAGACACTACTCAAGTGCTGATTAATAAAGCTCAAACGGCAGCGATCGT
>JBBRMC010000841.1:0-1993 GCA_038231055.1 Leptolyngbyales cyanobacterium | reverse complement strand
GAATCCGGCAGTCGAAAACCAAGCCACCGATCGAGTGTTTCGCATCGGGCAGACTCGCAATGTGCAGGTGCATAAGTTTGTCTGCACGGGCACGTTAGAAGAGCGCATTCACGAAATGATCGAAAGTAAAAAAGCTCTAGCTGAACAAGTGATTGGCACAGGTGAAAATTGGCTCACTGAGTTAGACACTGACCAATTGCGGAATTTATTGCTGCTCGATCGGAGTGCCGTAATCGAAGAGTAAGACCTTGGATAAGAAGAACAAGAAGTTGAGCCTTTTGTTGGATCATTGGTCATGAACAATCAAGAGCTTGAAAGAATTCTAAACCTATCGGATTGTATGCCTCCTAAAGAGCTTGGGGAAGAATTTCAAAAGCTCTTCACGCAGTCACAGCATAGTGATAAAGAAAAGAATCTTTTGCTGCTCAAAGCATATCTTGAGTTAGCAGATCGACAGTGGCATACCTATGAATTACTGCCCCTTCAGTTGGTAGATGAAATTGATTCTATACTAATTAATCTATGGGACAAGCAGGAGCTTGAAAGCACAGAACTCTTACTTGGAGTAACTGCCCATCTGGGACTCACAAAGACATTTAGAAAAATTAAGGCTGCTTTAGATGGCGAACTTTCGGTGATCGTGAGACAAGAAATCTTAGACGCAATTGAAGAATTCGGTATCACCTTTACTGATCCATACTCAGGAATAAATAAATGCAACTCTAGATAAGCACTTTATTCAAAGCCTTTCAAGCTCAATGGAAATGGACACAAGAGATTGGCAATCACTTGAAATCGAACGCATTGCAGCTATCTAAAGGCACTCTAGACTAAACAGCAGAATGAGGAAGGTTACTGTAGTGGGTTCACAGTTCAGTTTCAAGCTTGGATGTGTAGCCCGATCGTATTCAGACGATAATAAGACATCGGGCTTGGTTATTACCCATGACTCAAGAACTTCTCAACGATGAAGAAATCGTCACTGAGCTTGACATCAGCCATTTGGTGATTGAGGACGATACTCCAGTGGACAACTTTCAAAGTGCAAAGCAACAACGTCTGTTGGTAGAGCCGCTCTACGCCTCATGGTCGCCAGGAGTTCCCTTTATTGCTGACTCAAATATTGGGCTGTTCTATGCTTTCAAGCAAGATCCCCTTGTTCCCGATGCGTTTCTCAGCTTGAATTCGCAAATGCCTGCTGACTGGAGCCAGAAGCAAAACCGATCCTATTTTGTCTGGGAATTCGGGAAGGTTCCAGAAGTGTGCGTCGAGATTGTCTCGAATCGCAAAGGCAACGAGTTGGACTCCAATAAAGACGACTGCGCCCGAATTGGGGTTGCCTATTACGTCGTTTTCGACCCCTTGCAGCAGCTTCAGCGAGAAGGCGAGTTAAATGGCAATTTACTAAAAATTTGGGTACTGACGGCAGGGCAGTACGTAGAAATGTCAGAACCCTTCTGGCTGGAAACAGTCGGGCTAGGTTTAACCCTTTGGAATGGAGAGTTTGAGGGTCAAGAGTTTACTTGGCTGCGGTGGTGTGACCGTGAGGGACGAGTCATTCCCACAGGTGCAGAACGGGCAGACGAAGCAGAACTAAAAGCCCAGAAACTAGCCGAACGACTTCGAGCAATGGGAGTAGACCCAGACGAAATTTAATGTAAGTGTCAAACTACGCTCAAGCTTTTGCGACATTCGATCGCTGCTCCTAGCCAACTTGTTTAACCTCAATAGTCCATACAATACTCTGGACAATTTTTGAGGTAAAGGTCGTAACCCGCATTCTACCGTTGGCAACCTAAAACTGTCCTGACTGTTGCTGTAGGAACATTACATTTAACATTCCTACAGACTCCTGATTCGACGTTATTCGTTAGTTAAACGCGTCTTTGATCTTATCAACAGTGCTCTCGACCGCGTTCTTTGTTTTGTCTACCGCTTTCTGAGTCCGTGCTGAGTCTTCGCTGGCTCTTTTCTCAATTCGAGCTTTATCTCT
>JBBRMC010000840.1:0-1995 GCA_038231055.1 Leptolyngbyales cyanobacterium | reverse complement strand
TCTGCAACAGTCGAGATCAGTAAATATTTTTAACGCTGAAAATAAATAATTAAATAATTTCTAGCGATACTCCGGACAAAATTTGGGCAGATTCTAGACCTCAAACCCTGATTCAGCCTTAGACTGGATCTCTTTTTCAACGTCAGGGGTGGAGCTAACCTTGAAAAAATAGCTCAATCCTGAAGCTGTAGCCCTGAGAGCCTTTTGAGACCGTTTTCAAAAATGTCCAGAGTGTTGTCCTAGAAACCCTTCAGCAAATTTTCTAGAAAACCTTGAGGTTAGTATATTATTTAACACGCCTATGAAAATGATCGGGGGATAGCCTCCCAAAGTTAGTCGATAAGAATACGGGGTATGAAAAAACGAATTGGGCTTCCGATTATAGGGGTGCTGTTTGGCTGGGCGGTTGCCTCGCCGTGGCTCTTTGCAGGTGGGCAACCAACGCTGAAAACGATGTCTAGCCCAATCGCACCATCAATGCAGTCACAGCCATTAAGCCCTACACCAACTTCCGTTGGGGCTAAACCCCTCTCAACTGGGATCACTCTATCGCCGCAAGATGAGATCACCTTTCAACGAATTATGCGATATGCCCGCGATCGTGACTTATATCAGCGTCCCTTAGGAACCGTGATGCAAGCGATCGCAGAACAGTTATTAGGCACTCCCTATGAAGAAAAACTGCTAGACGAATCATCATCCGAAACGCTAACTCTGTCGCTTCAGAAATTTGATTGCCTATTATTTATAGAAAGCGTATTAGCGATCACGAGAGGAATTGCTAAACAAGATTACTCAACATCCACCTACATCCAAAATATTCGTGAACAACGGTATTTGAATGGTGAACTGAATGGCTATTGCAGCCGTTTGCATTACTTTTCAGAATGGCTTGCTGAGAATCAAAAACGAAATGTCGTGAAAAGCCTCACCGCAGAGTTAGACGGCATTCCGATTAACAAGACCTTAAATTTTATGAGCACTCACTGGCAGGCTTACCCACAGCTTGCTCACAGCAAAGCCAACCGTCAGTGCATTTCTGAAATGGAGTCTACTTTAGACAATGCCAGCATTCGCTATATTCCGACTGATCAGATTCAGAGCAAATATCTCTCTCTAAAGCCGGGGGATATAATCGCGATCGCGACCCAAGTCCCTGGTTTAGATGTGACTCACACCGGATTGGTTTATCGTAGTCAAAATGGAGACATTGGCTTGATCCATTCTGCCCCCGTGAGAGGCGTGATGATCTCTCCCAATCTTCAGCGCTACGTTGAGAGAGTAGACAACGCGATCGGCATTCTAGTCGCCCGTCCCGTCGATTCGCGCACGCCTTAATTGACTCGTTCACTCACCGTTGTTTTGCCCGATCGCTCCCCATTCACCGATAGCTCTACCGGAGACGTTTGCACCGCTCCCCACTGACTCGACAGTCGCTGTAAAAGGGCTTCTTGCTCTGACCGAAACCCCTCTAGATTAGACTCACCACCGTTCATCACCACAAACCAAACGACTCCCTTTTTGGTCGTCGGCAAGGCTCCCGCTAACGCACTGACTGCATCTAAGCTGCCCGACTTAGTGACTGCCAACGCTGGAATTTTGCGCACATCTAAAATTCCCGTATCTCGTCCCACAACGGTGAAGATATCGGCAACCGTGAGCTTAGAGGGTTCGAGAAATCGCTCGATCGCCAAAAACATTGCACAGACCGCACGAGGGGAGATCCGATTTTCGGCAGCTAACCCTGACCCGTTAACCAGCAGCACTTCTGACTGAGGAACACCTGCCGCTTGAGCCGCTTTCAACGAAACAATTTTTGCCCCACCGACTGTGCTAGCAATGATCTCTGCCATCGCGTTATTGCTGTAGCGATTCATTTTCTTGAGCAATTCCGCGAGGGGCAGCGATCGGTGGCGCAATAGCGGTTTAACGTTAGCAGGAGCCGTATTTGCAACTTTGACAGACCCCACGATCGCAACCTGTGGACGAGGTGTT
>JBBRMC010000839.1:0-1999 GCA_038231055.1 Leptolyngbyales cyanobacterium | reverse complement strand
GGAGTCGAACAGTTTCAACAGCGCGTCAAGATTTATGCGACCGACGTGGATGAAGAAGCACTCCATCATGCGCGTCAGGCGACCTATCAAGCAGGAGAAGTCGCAGACTTGCCACCCAACTTCTTAGCGACTTATTTTGAGCCAGTCGAGGTCTCATCAAAAGACGATGAAGTCAGCCGCTACACGTTTCGGAAAGATTTGCGTCGTGTGGTGATTTTTGGTCGCCATGATTTGATTCAAGACGCACCGATTTCTAGACTTGACCTAGTGGTGTGTCGCAACACTTTGATGTATTTCAACGCCGAAACTCAAACCAAGATTTTGACGCGGTTTCACTTTGCTCTGCGCGATGGCGGCTATCTGTTTCTCGGCAAGGCAGAAATGCTGCTCAATAACGCCGCGATGTTTACGCTTGTTGATTTACGCTATCGGGTGTTTACAAAAACTGCCAACGTCATGACGCGCGATCGCATGGCACTGATCAACCCAAAAGGCGGTGACACGATGACGACTCCGCTGTCTAATCATGTGCGACTGCGAGAAGCGGCATTTGACAACAGCCCCCTTGCGCGTATTGTGGTTGACCTCAATGGCAATCTCGCCTTGGCGAGTGAGCAGGCACGATCGCTATTTAAAATTACGCCTCGCTACATTGGGCGACCCTTTCAAGACACAGAGATTTCTTATCGACCTGTTGAGTTGCGATCGTGCATCGAAGCAGTCTATCGCGATCAGAAAGTGGTCTATGTGCGCGATGTCGGCTGGCATCAGCCCAATGGTGAAAGCATTTATCTCGATATTCAGGTCGCTGTGTTGACTGATGCAGCGGGCAATCGGCTGGGTGCCAGCATTTCGTTTATCGACATGACTCGATATAAGCGAATGCAAGAAGAGCTAGAACACTCAAATCAAGAAGTCGAGATGGCGTATGAAGAATTGCAGTCCACTAATGAAGAATTAGAAACTACAAACGAGGAATTGCAGTCTACTAACGAAGAACTAGAAACTACAAACGAGGAATTGCAGTCTACTAACGAAGAATTAGAGACGATGAATGAAGAACTGCAATCCACTAATGAAGAATTACAGACGGTGAATGATGAGCTTCAGCAACGCAGTGAAGATCTCAATCAGACCAATTACTCTCTAGCGTCGATTCTTGCCAGTCTCAAAAGCGGCGTGGTGGTGCTCGATCGAGACTTGCGTGTGCAAATTTGGAACCACAAAGCTGAAGATTGGTGGGGGTTGCGGGCAAATGAAACGATCGGGCACCATTTCTTAAATCTAGACATCGGGCTTCCGGTTGAGCAACTGCGTCTCTGCATTCGCAACTGCATTCAGGGAATCTGTGACCCAGTTAATGAGGTGACGCTGACGGCAATTAATCGGCGCGGTCGATCGCTTCAATGGCACGTAAGCTGCACCCCTTTATTGGGAGACGATCAAGAGGTGCAAGGTGCAATTTTATTGATGGAAGAACGATCCGAGTAGGTCGTATTAGCTTCATCGCTGTGACGAAGCTGACACAACCGCTTTACTAACAATTGTGCTTTTCCTTCCTCCTACCTTTGAGAGGTACGATCGTGTCACTCCATCTCAAAAATGCTCCAAAAAAAATTAAGATTCTTACTGAACGGCTCACGATTGGACGATCGTTCACCTCCGGGCAGACTGATCAACTCGTCACCGACCGCGCTTACATCCCAAGGCACAAGGCGCATGGGTTTTACGCGCGATAATAAATTTCCCAATCCTCGATCGCGGCTGCCAAACTGAAAGACAATAATCAAACGTCTCTGTTTGAGTTTCCCATGTCTCGATCGAGTTCTCTGCGCGATTATGTTTTATCGCGAATTTTGCTTGCCCCTGTGATGCTGTGGCTGATCACAACACTGGTTTTTTTGCTGCTGAGAGCCACTCCCGGAGATCCGATCGATGCTCTCTTAGGTCCTCGTGCCCCGCAAGCGGCTAAAGAAGCGCTACGCGCCCAATTAGGGTT
>JBBRMC010000838.1:0-2007 GCA_038231055.1 Leptolyngbyales cyanobacterium | reverse complement strand
TGGGTAGTCTGATCTTTAATTTAGACTTGTCTACTTAGGAATTACAAATTCAACTTAGGAGACAGAATGATTAATAACGTAAAGGAATCTAATCCCAGTCACTTCGCATTCGCCTTTGGATCTCTACCGGATCGCCATTAAAGCTAGGGGAGTCTTTAAGAATGCCAAAAAAATCTAGCAGAGATCTTTCCTGTTCTAAGGGTTTCTCCATCTGTCTTTTCTGTAACGTTTCGGCAAGCTTTAAAACAAGAGATGCCTGCTCTTCCGGCATTGTTTTCACCAATTCATAAATGGTCTCTGCGGTGGTCATTGAATGTTCTCCCGATTTAGCTAACTAACTTCACTATGAACTCAAATAAGCTTGTTTATTGGGGCGATTTCTTCAGGCTTTGCTAACGACCCTATTTGTAGAACGTGCCGATCGAGGGTGATTAGCTTGCGATCGTAAACTCAACAGACTCACACAAAGTCTTCAGTGGAATCGGCAACCCATCTTCCTGAATTGCCTCTAAGTGCATTTCAACGGCTTCGCGCATATTCTCTATCAACTCTTCCACAGTGTCACCAACCGTCACGCAGCCAGAGAGATCAGGAACGTAAGCCGAATAGTTTCCTTCTGCTTTTTCAATCACGATCGCATATCGCATCATTCATCCCTACATTTACAAAAAACGTCCTTCAACTCAAGGCTGAAGGACGATCGTGGATCAAATGATCTACAGCTTATTTAGAGTCGGCTGTTTCACGAGCGGCAGTTGCCTCATCGGGGTGAATGCCTAATCGCGTCAGGTTGACTCGACCTCGGTTATCGATTTCGCGAATCTTGACGATCACCTCATCGCCCAGTGCAACTTCATCTTCAACTTTGCCGACTCGATGATCGGCGAGCTGAGAGATATGCACCATGCCTTCTTTGCCAGGGAGAAACTCAACAAAGGCACCGATCGGAATGATCCGGGTGACTTTGCCCACGAAGACATCACCTGCACTCAACTTGCGCGTCATGCCCTCAATGATGCTGCGGGCGTGTTTCGCCTTTTCACCATCGACCGCAGAAATGGTAATGGTGCCATCGTCGTCAATGTCGATTTTGGCTCCCGTCTCTTCGGTGATGCCCTTGATGTTCTTACCGCCGGGACCGATGACCATGCCGATAAACTCTGGATCAATCTTGATCGTCAACAGTCGAGGCGCGTAGGGTGACATCTCACTGCGAGGCGTGTTGATCGCTTCCATCATTTTGCTCAAGATGTGAAGTCGAGCAGGCTGCGCTTTAGTGATTGCCTCCGCGATCACGTCCATTGGCAAACCTGAGATTTTCATGTCAAGCTGCAAAGCGGTGATTCCGGTGTCGGTTCCGGCGACTTTAAAGTCCATGTCGCCCAAGAAATCTTCGAGACCCTGAATGTCGGTCAGAATGCGAATTTCGTCGCCTTCTTTGATTAAACCCATCGCCGCACCGCTCACAGGTTTGACGATCGGCACTCCAGCATCCATCAGCGCCAGCGTCGAGCCAGACACCGAACCCATTGAGGTCGAGCCGTTGGAAGACAAGACCTCAGACACGACGCGAATCACGTAGGGAAAATCCTCTTTAGACGGCAACACCGGAACCAATGCCCGTTCTGCCAACGCGCCGTGACCCACTTCTCGACGACCTGGCGTTCGCATCGGTCGCGTCTCACCCACCGAGTAAGGCGGGAAATTGTAGTGATGCAGATAGCGTTTGTCATCGTCGGGATGCAAATCGTCTAACATCTGAGCATCTCCAGGGCTGCCCAGTGTGACGGCTGACAGCACCTGAGTCAAGCCTCGGTTAAATAAGCCACTGCCGTGAACGCGACGAGGTAAGACGCTGACTTTGCAAGAGATCGGACGAATCTCGTCTAGCTTGCGACCATCAACGCGCATCCCGTCATCAATCACTTGGCGACGCATGAGCGTCTTGGTGACTTCTTTAAAGGTATTGCTGAGGACTTTTCCATTCGCAGTCGCTGCCACTTTCAC
>JBBRMC010000837.1:0-2007 GCA_038231055.1 Leptolyngbyales cyanobacterium | reverse complement strand
GCGCCCTATCTTGGATTTTGACACACCGGGAAGATTAGAAGTTCGATATAACTCTGAGTGGTTATCAAAACTTGACCTTCCTCAAACGCTGGAACTGCTGGCAACGATGACCGTCGGGCAGATGCTTGCCAAAGAAGGATTCGCAGAGCGCTATAAGCAAGGAACCGCGATTTATTTGCATGAGTTCCTTTATCCCTTAATGCAGGGTTACGATTCCGTAGCCGTTCAAGCGGATGTTGAGCTAGGCGGCACCGATCAGAAGTTTAATCTGGCAGTCGGGCGAGATTTGCAGCGGCATTTTGGACAGACTCCGCAGTTTGGGCTGTTGATGCCGATCTTGATTGGGACGGATGGCGTACAAAAAATGTCAAAGTCGCTGGACAACTATGTTGGCTTGTCGGAAGACGCGCTGAGTATGTATTCAAAACTAGAGAAAACTCCCGATGCGCTGATTTTGAAATATTTTGAGCTGCTAACCGATCTGCCGCTGGATCAACTGCCAGAAGGAGCACGCGATCGTCAAAAATTTCTGGCGTTAGAAATCGTGAGCCAATATCATGGCAAAGAAGTCGCGCTAGAGGCTCAAAAAGCGGCGGGTGAATTAGTCCGAGGCGGCATCGTTCAACCGCAATCTCTCACAGGTTCATTAACGGTGGATGGTAGTGTACTACGCTCCGTCGTCAGTGATACAACCTATAGTGTCTTAGCAGAATTTTCTCTAGCATCGATTCAATTTCCCGCTAAGGTTTTCTATCTGGTCAGCGCCAGTGGTTTGTGTAAGAGTAGCTCAGATGCCCGTCGTCAAATTCAAGGCGGCGCAGTCCGCTTAGACGGTGACAAAGTGACTGAAGTAGACCTTACGTTTGAATCGCCTGATGATTTGATTGGCAAAGTCCTTCAACTGGGAAAAAATAAGTTTGTGCGATTTGTGCCTTAAACTCTATGCCTCTTTCTGATCGGATTATTGTGCCGCTTGACGTTGCTTCTGAAGCAGAGGCGATCGCGCTGATCGAAAAACTGCCGCAAGTCACATTCTGGAAAGTCGGGCTGGAATTGTTTGTCAGCAGTGGTGCCTCGATTTTGACGAGTCTCAAAGATCGGCAGAAGCGGATTTTTTTAGATCTTAAGTTTCACGATATTCCGAATACGATCGCCGGAGCCTGTGCTGCCACCGCTCGCTATGGAGTTGATTTAGTCACGATTCATGCAACCTGTGGCAAAGAAGGGCTACACCACGCTCAAACGGCGATGCAAGCCAGTGCTGACCAAGCGGGGTTACCTGCCCCGAAACTGATTGCCATCACGTTGCTGACGAGCATTTCTTCCCGCAGTTTGGCGTTTGAGTTAAAAATTCCGTTAGAGTTGCCAGAATATGCGCTGCACATGGCGCTATTGGCACAAGAAAGTGGCTTGTCGGGTGCAGTCTGTTCGCCTCAAGAGGTGACCCAACTGCGGCAGAGCTGCGGTAATGACTTTACGCTGGTGTGTCCGGGTGTCAGACCCACTTGGGCAGAAGCCGGAGACCAGAAGCGCGTCATGACTCCCGCAGCAGCGCTTAAAGCAGGAGCCGATTATTTAGTGATTGGTCGCCCGATTACAGCGGCAGAAGACCCAGCAGGGGCATTTGATCGAATCTGTGAAGAATTGAGCTAGTTCGTGAAAAAACTTCTGATAAGTGGGCTGAGTATCGTTTGGTGGCTAAGTGGCTCGATCGCCGCTTTCGCCGCTTTATCAAGAACTCCTAGCGCCCGTCGTGTCTGTCCCGCAGAGGTTGAGCCGCTGACTATGCTGATGCTGCGAGACCTGCCGGGATACGCCAATCGAGTCATAGTGCGCACTCGCACTCGCTACACAGCGATTTCCTCACTCAACTCTATCATCACCGCAGGCAGACCCGAATTTGAGCCGTTGCCTCTGACTTCTGGCACGTCCTCGATCGTTCCAGATTCTCGAAACGCATCGGATTTGCGTCAAGTTTTTATCACCACGCTAGAGCGGCAAAATGTG
>JBBRMC010000836.1:0-2010 GCA_038231055.1 Leptolyngbyales cyanobacterium | reverse complement strand
CTTTTTGAGCATTCGGGTTTACCTGGGTGCCGAAACGACTCGCAGTATGGGATTAGCTTACTAGGCAAACCTGATACGCAATCTATTTTTCATTCATGTGGGTTCAAAGCTAAGGGGGCACGTTGCCTCCTTTTTTTTGGCGACAGTCGGCGCATCACCGCCAAAATAATTAGGGTGTAGAGTAGCTTAGGTTAGATACACGATCGCTAAAGAGGATTGAACTCATATGTGCGGAATTGTTGGCTATATCGGCACCCAGGCAGCCAGCGGCATTTTGCTCGAAGGGCTTCGCAAACTAGAATATCGAGGCTATGACTCTGCCGGCATCGCCACAGTTTTAGAAGGTGAGATTCACTGCGTCCGCGCGAAAGGGAAGCTAATCAACCTCGAAGAAAAATTGGCTGGCGAAGACAACCCCGCTCGCATTGGCATCGCTCACACTCGCTGGGCAACCCACGGCAAGCCCGAAGAATATAATGCCCATCCCCACATGGACACTGCAAAGCGAATTGCGGTGATTCAAAACGGCATCATTGAAAACTATCGTGAACTGCGCGAAGAGCTAAAGAGTCGCGGCTGTGAGTTTCGATCGGACACTGACACCGAAGTTATTCCCCATCTGATTGCAGAACAACTCGTCGATTCGGATACGTCTCTGCTAGAAGCCGTCCGTCTCGTAGTGAATCGGCTGAAAGGAGCGTTTGCGATCGCGGTCATCTCCGCCGACTGCCCTGACGAATTGATTGTAGGACGACAGCAAGCTCCCGTCGTTTTGGGTTTCGGACAAGGTGAGTTTTACTGTGCGTCAGATACTCCCGCTCTAGTTCCTTACACTCGCGCCGTGTTGCCGCTTGAAAATGGTGAATTAGCACGCATGACTCCGTTGGGTGTAGAGATTTATAGCTTTGAGGGACATCGCCTCAAAAAAACTCCGCGCACGTTGAATTGGAACCCTGTCATGGTTGAAAAACAGGGATTCAAACACTTTATGCTCAAAGAAATTTATGAGCAACCGGGAGTCATCAGAGCCTGTTTAGAAGCCTACTTTGATGGCGAGTGGGCAGCACCAGACGCAGCCAAATCTCCCACTCATCTCGGTTTGAAGTCTGAATTGTTAGCAGATTTACAGCACATTCAAATCGTGGCGTGCGGAACGAGTTGGCACGCGGGATTAATTGGTAAATATCTGATTGAGCAGGTGGCAGGAGTCCCGACCACGGTGCATTATGCATCAGAATTTCGCTATGCTCCGGCACCGATTACACCCAATACGCTCACGATCGGAGTCACTCAATCCGGTGAGACTGCTGACACCTTAGCTGCGCTGGAGATGGAGAAGAAACGACGATCGGGCTTCACTCAACCAGAATTGCAGTCTCGTCTGCTCGGCATCACCAACCGTCCTGAAAGCTCATTGGGCGATTTGGTTCCCAATATCATTGATACTCACGCAGGCATCGAGATTGGTGTTGCAGCGACCAAAACCTTTGTGGCTCAAGTGATGGCATTCTACGCCCTCGCCTTGGATTTGACCTATCGCCGCAGCGCGAAGTCACCAGAGCAACTTGAAGAACTGTTAGTCGGGCTGCGACAGCTTCCGGCTCAAATGGAAGTAGTGCTAGAAAGCCAGGAACGCTATATCGAAGAACTGGCGCACGACTTTGCAGAGACTCAAGACTTCATCTTCTTGGGACGGGGCATCAATTTCCCGATCGCCCTTGAAGGTGCTTTGAAGCTCAAAGAAATCAGCTACATTCACGCGGAGGGATATCCCGCAGGTGAAATGAAGCATGGTCCGATCGCCCTCTTAGATGCAAAAGTGCCTGTGGTGACGATCGCGATGCCAGGAGCCGTTTATGAAAAGGTGCTGTCTAATGCTCAAGAAGCGCGGGCGCGAGATGCTCGACTAATCGGCGTGACCCCAATGGATGAACAAGAAGCTGCTGACACTTTTGATACGCTCATCCCGGTGCCTCATGTGGATGAACTGCTGTCCCCGATTTTGACGGT
>JBBRMC010000835.1:0-2014 GCA_038231055.1 Leptolyngbyales cyanobacterium | reverse complement strand
GGCGCGATCGTCATTAACCCTCGAATATTTAGATGCTCGCAGTCACTCAATTGCGGCAGATCTGCCAATAGGTCTGCCTCAGTCCAGCCAAATTTGTTGGGGTCAGGAAGCAGCTTCACTTGCAGACAGATTTGAGGTTTGTAGGGGCGATCGACCGCGAGTTGATTGAGTCTCTGTGCCAGTTTCAAGCTATCGACGGAATGAATCCACTGAAACTGCTCTAAGGCTTTTTTTGCTTTGTTTGCTTGCAGGTGCCCAATCAAATGCCAAGTCACATCTGTGAGGTCTTGGAGTTGCTTTTGTTTAACCTCAGCATCTTGAATGCGATTTTCGCCAAAGTCGCGCACTCCGGCAGCATAGGCGACCCGCATCACCTCAGCAGACACTTGCTTGGTGACTGCCACAACGCGAACTGTGTCAGGAATGGCTTCGCGAAATCGGATTATTCGATTTTTGAGCAAGTCAAAATCAATGGCATCCATCATTGAAACGTGCGTTTGTGGATGATCTGAAGCTGATCGTACTCCTTAGACAATCCAGTTCGACGCAGCATTCGCAGCCGATTTTCGACCAGCACTTTAGATTCGGTGCGGTTAATTGGCTCAAACTCAATATCATCTCCACTGTTTGACACGATGAAAAAGAGTCGCTGGGCATAGAGAGTGCTGAATAGCTCTTGTTTGTCTTCTATCAAACACACTCTGAACAGCAAACCAAACGTAGGGTGATTTAGATAGGTCTCAGTGCTCATTCAGACTCGGCTCGGCAGGGTAGCTAGAAAATAAAATAAAATTGCGATCGGGCTGCGGTGAATAACAAATTGTAATGAATATTGCCCACTTTGAAAGAGGTGACCTTTAAATTCTTTCTAATTTTTCTCTAAGGGCGATAAAAATCAAGATTTTGAGTAGCAGACGTTACAGATTATAAAGGTGCGCTGGAACCCATAATAAACTCGTTTACATCTGTTATCGCTAGGCATTGGCAACGGTATCTGCATTCCCTTAAATGCGCGAAACCTGGAAGTTTCATCCCAGGTTTCGCAGTTTTGAGTTGAACGCGATCGCTGCCTAAATCATCGCTTGCTCTGATAGTCGTCAAACGATTGATAGGCGCGATCGGGGTGATACAAATGGCATTCGTCGGTAATTTGCTTGATCAGCTTCCAAGAAAAGCGATGCTCTTGCAGCGAACTTCCCCAGGTCTTTTGCAAGCTGCGGTGTGCAAGCCGCAAGTTGTAAGACGGAATCGCCGTTGAGAGATGGTGAGGAATGTGAACATTAATGTGATGGCAGAGAAACTCAACCCAAAACGGATATTCACAGTGAACGGTGCCAAATAGCTGAGCCTGAGCTTCATTCCAGTCTTCTGGCTCAGAGAAGTGAATGTCGGGCAACGTGTGGTGCACCAGCGTAAAGGTGCTCATCCAGAAGTGGTAAACCAGCCAGGGCACCAGCCAAAATTTGACGAATCCCCAGATTCCAGTAGTCGCAATTAAGGTTGGGAAGACGATCGCCGCAAACAAAACAACGACCGCGATCGAGACTTTTACTTTGTCGCGATCTTTCGGCTCATATTGCGACAGATCAAAGTGAATAATTCCCCAATGCAAAATCGAGGCTAACCACCACAAACGGCTCCGCATCTGCTCATAGCCGACGCGCCGAACGGTGCCAAATTCGTCATAGACCTCTGGGCGGAAGGGCTGCCACGCATTGTCCACATCCATTTTGTTGGTGTGTTTGTGGTGTTTGTTGTGCAAGGTGCGCCAGCCGTGGAATGGGTAAATTAGGGGTGCCATAAAGATATGACCGACTAAATCATTGACCCATTTGCGTTGTGCAAACGATCGGTGCCCACAGTCATGAGAGATGACAAAAAATCCAGTGAGGGCGGTGCCTGTAAACACCCAGGCAAATGGGAGCAAAAACCAGGGGGATGCCTGAATTGCCCAATAGCCGAGACCCACCATCAAAACATTGACCAGCACCATCGTCCAGGCTTTTCGCATATT
>JBBRMC010000834.1:0-2032 GCA_038231055.1 Leptolyngbyales cyanobacterium | reverse complement strand
TGGGGCAGGGCTAGTTTATTGAAAAAAGGAAAACAGACGATGGAGGTCATGCGCCACTGTCCGAATTCCTCTCGTAATTGAGTCAAAGCCGTTCGATCGCAGCAGATTGACCGCTATCGTCCGCAGAATTGCCATGTTCTCTGGCGCATGTCTTGAACACATCGGAGCCGCATCCTCTTTCAACACCACATCTTTGACCCAGTGCAACCGATTCTCAATCTGCCAATGGTCGCGAATCCGTTGGCAGAACTGACCGGCATCCTCCGTCAAGGAACTGATATAGTCGATGGTTTCCTGCATCATTTCGCTGCCGCGACTGCCCACACGCTCGACCCGAATCAGGCTTTTGACCCCAGACCACGCGGCATCTAGGGATTCTCCTGCTGCTAAAACACTCACTGTCCGTTGAGTGCGGCGGTCTCGGACTTGCTCGGTGTGAACCTCGATACTGTCCGGGTCTTGCTGCTCAAACTGGGTCTGAAGATGCTGCTGGAGCTTGCGTTGGTTGCCTTTGACCGCACTCACAAAGTCGTTGCCGCTTTTGAGGATTTGCTCGACGGTTTTTTTTGAGTATGCAGGGCATCTAAACTCAAGCACGCGCCGCTCACCTTCAGGACATCGAGCAATGTCAGCACGGCTTCGATCTCACTGCCCGCTCGGTTGTGCATCGGCACTAAGCCCACGACGATTCCCGCACGGGTTGAGACGGCAGACACCACATTCACAAAGTCTTGGAGATGCTGGTCATAGGCCACGACACTCGCTTTGATGCCTTTGCCATCCATCGCCAATTGTTCTCCCGGTTGCACCTCAATCGTGTCCATTGCCCAAGCATTGAAAGCGGCACTCAGCGACTCAAAAGAGATGCGTTCCAGCACTTTCCGAATCGTGGAATAGGACGAAAAACGGGTGTAGGGCAACTCTAGCAATTGCAGGACTGCACCTTGATGCCATTGAGAAAAGTCAGCTAAGGCGCGATATCCAGTGCAACCGCTCAACACGCCCATCACGACCAGGTGCAGCATGACCCACAACTTGTATCGCGGTTGGGTGCGAAAGTCGCGCACTTGCTTGAGATGCTCAATCAAACTCATGGCAGGGCAAGACGAGAAACAACCCCTCTATTCTGTTTTTTCTCTCCTCAACAAACTAGCCCTGCCAAAATTGGGGGAGAAGGGTTGGCGAGGGCTTCGCCCCACTTCGTGAGGAGGGCAGAAGACGCTCACAAGTCTTACAGGTTATTTAATCCACGATTCTGAGCAACTTGTCACGAGCATTCTTTTACAGGCAGTTATAGATTGTCGATCGCCACCGCATCAATGTGTTCAGCCGGGTGAAACTTAAACACGCGCGAGTAAAAGTAAAACTCGCCATCTAATGCCCGTTTAATGTTTTCAGCCTTACGGAAGCCATGCTGTTCTCCTTCAAACATCACATAGGCAACTGGAATTCCTTTATCACGCAGCGCCTTGACCATCATCTCGGCTTGATTGGGCGGCACAATTTTATCTTCATCACCTTGGAAGAAGATCACAGGGCACGCAAGACGATCAACAGCGGTAATGGGCGATCGTTGATCATACAATTCCTTTTGCTCTGGGTAGGCACCGATCAAACTATCAAGATAGCGTGACTCAAACTTATGGGTGTCTTCTGCGAGTGCCTTCAAGTCGCTCACGCCATAATAGCTGGCTCCCGCTTTAAACGTGCTGCGGAAGGTTAGCGCGCAAAGAGTGGTGTAGCCACCTGCACTGCCGCCTGCAATCACTAAGCGATCGCCATCTACTTTGCCCTGTTTTGCCAGATACTTTGCACCATTGACGCAATCATCTACATCGACAATGCCCCACTGACCATTGAGCCGTTGCCGATAGACGCGACCATAGCCTGTGCTGCCTCCATAATTGACATCTAGAACAGCAAACCCGCGACTTGTCCAATATTGAATGCTTAAGCTGAGAGAGGCAGAAGTCGATGCAGTCGGACCGCCGTGGCTTTTGACTAAGAGCGGAGGACGTTCGCCCGCTGGTGC
>JBBRMC010000833.1:0-2034 GCA_038231055.1 Leptolyngbyales cyanobacterium | reverse complement strand
TTGCCTGCGCCAGAACGACCATGCTTCACCACATCATCACTGCCACAGTCTGGGCAAAGAACGGGTTCCAAGACCATAGACTATTTGAGGAAAAACTACTTGTATAATTCTCCCTCATTTCCACACGTCTAGAACACTACCAGTGATCGAATGGTCAAGCGATCGCTGCAAAATGGTAGATGAGTTCATCTACAATATTTTTCTGTGCAGACTTCCCCTTCTCAGTCTCCCTTTCTCGAAATCGGCAAAATTGTCTCGACTCAAGGTTTAAAGGGAGAGGTGCGCGTCTATCCTGATTCTGACTTTCCTGAGCGATTTATAGAGCCAGGAAAACGCTGGATTCTAAGATCGAATACGACTCAACCCGAAGAAATTCAACTCGTCAAAGGTCGCTATCTCGACGGCAAAGGCTTATATATCGTGCAGTTTGCCGGAATTAACACCTGCGAACAGGCAGAAGCACTCCGGGGCAGCAAGATTTTAGTGTTAGCCAGCGATCGACCCGACCTAGAGGAAGGTGAATTTCACATTGCCGACCTGATCGGATTGCAGGTGTTTGATCAAGCCACTCAAACACGGGTTGGGACAGTCGTCGATATTCTATCTGCTGGAAATGACTTGTTAGAAGTGCAGCGAGAAGGATCTGAGAGTCGGGTTTTGATCCCGTTTGTGATGGCGATCGTGCCGATCGTAGATCTCAAACAAAACCGGATTGAGATTACGCCTCCACCTGGTTTAATTGACTAGGTTACGCGATATGCAACTGAGAACCCTCACCCCAAACCCCTTTCCCATAGGAGAGGGACTTTCAAGATTCTCTAGTTCCCTCTCCTATGGGAGAGGGCTAGGGTGAGGGCTGCTTTTAAGCGGTTTTAGAGACGTTGCACATCGCATTAGATTCCTCACACAAAGCGAGTCAGATTGACGCGATAGCGGTCTTTTTTAGTCACCATCATGTCACCCACTTCAACCCGTCCTTTGCCTCGAATGGCAATTAAGTCACCTGGCTTGACCGTGTAGCTCGTCGAACTGATGTCCTTCCAGTTAACGCGTACATCCCCCGACGAAATCAAATCAGCCATCTTGCTGCGTGACATCCCAAACCCGGCTGACGCGATCGCATCCAGTCTCATCGAGGCTTCAACCGTCGTCAATTCTTTTTTCTTCGGCTCTCGAATCTTAAGCTCACTCAGCGGAATTGGCTGCACTTTAACGGGCACAGATCGCACTTGAGTTAAACTTGCCTGAAAAAATTCTACGAGATCAGGGACGACGATTGCTTGAGCACCCCGCTCACCCAACACAATAATGTCACCTACTTTTTCACGCACGATCCCCGTTCCTAAAATTGCGCCCAGAAAGTCGCGATGGCTGGCAGGGTCAAAGAGAAAGTTTCCGGCAATATTGAGGACAACCACCTCGACTTGCTCACTATCAAGCGGCAATTCTGATCGAGCGATCGCCAGTCGCTGCCGTTCTGCCTGTGGGTAGCCACCCCACGCCACCATTTGCACATCGGTCAGTCGCCCAAACGATCGCTGAATCTCTGCGATTTCGGGAGGCGAATAAAAATCGGTCAGCACCACCTCCCAAGTTTTGATCGCTTGCTCTGCCTGATCAATCACTCTGATCACGCTATCCCGATTTTCGATACCCTTTAACAGATCTTCCTTTGGCAACATGGAGGCTAATCGTTCTTAGAAAACTTTATTCTAACGATTCACGACCGACCACTCACCTGCCGCCCTGCTAATCTAAAAATAGGAAGCCTATCGGACGAAGTGGAATAATGAATTATCTTGTGGCAGTGCTGAACGATCGCATTCAAGCAGAAGCCGCTTACTCAGCGCTAGAAAAAGACGGATTGCCAATGGACAAGGTATCAATCTTGGGCAGAGGCTACAAAAGTGCTGACGAGTATGGCTTAATCGACCCCAACGAGGAAGCCGGGAAACAAGCTAAGGGAATGGCAATCTGGTTAGTGCCGTTTGGCTTTATCGCGGGTTTAGGGTTTAACGCGATCACTAAACTTGA
>JBBRMC010000832.1:0-2035 GCA_038231055.1 Leptolyngbyales cyanobacterium | reverse complement strand
GCGTTTGCAAACTACCCTCAAGTCGAGAAGTTTATTCCGTTAGAAGGCGTTGGTCATTGCCCCCAAGACGAAGCTCCCGAACTCGTGAATCCCATTTTGCAGGAGTGGATTTTGTCCCATTCTGGAAGTGAGAGCGTTTCTTGAACACGATTTATTAGACGGGGGAATGGCAAGAGAAATGTTTCCCCAAAAAGTCTTTACGAGAGTGGGGACTTGTCATGGATTTAAGTAGACAGACCTAATTAAATGTAAGATGCCGCGAACTGCCCTCACCCTAAATCCCTCTCCCTGAGGAGAGGGACTTTGAATCTGGCTCCCTTCTCCTTGGCGAGGTCTTCGACCCGCTTCGCGAGGAGGGTCTTCTATTTAATTTCACCCAGTTACTTGTAACGAGTAGATAGTAATGCGACTTGAAGGTTAAGCGTGGAGTTCTTGCCAGCATTTCTGGAGATCTTGAATGGTGAAAATGGCTTGAAACTTCAACCCTTCTTTCTTGTAAAATTCCGCGCCGCCTTGCTGACGATCGACCAACGTAATCACGTCTTCAACGCGATACCCGGCTTCTCGCAGCCGATCGACCGCTTTCATCGCTGATTGTCCCGTTGTCACCACATCTTCTAGCACCACGACCGGGCTGCCCTGCGGCAACGTCAAACCTTCGATATACGCTTGGGTGCCATGTCCCTTGGCTTCTTTACGGACAATTAAAGCGGCCAGCGATCGTCCTTCATAGGCGGCGACGACACTCACTGCGGTCACGATCGGGTCTGCTCCTAAAGTCAAGCCAGCCACCGCTACGGTTTCAGATGCGATGATAGGTAACAAAATTCGTCCTACAGCTAACCCACCTTGCGGATGCAGCGTCACCTGCTTACCATTGATGTAATAGGTGCTTTTTTGACCCGAAGAGAGCAAGAAATCACCTTCTCGATACGCGACTTCACAAAATAACTTTAATAAGGCTTGGCGGAGAGCAGGCAACTCTGCGATCGCCCACGGGAAATTTGCTGAAGATTGAGACAGATTTGTCATAGGTAGGGCAGACTAGAGTTATTAATTGTTGAGAAGATAGCGTTGCAAACCAGTTTGAAGCCTGGTTTTAACCATCCAAAGTTAAACTTTAGCGGAATAGTGGAGACAAATTCTATGGGCGTGAGGTTAAAGAGTGTGTTGAGCTTAATGGCTCTGGTGGCTGTGTCCACAGTTTCGACGGCGGTGACGGCTCAAGAAAGACCTGCAACATTTAAGCCTCGCCAAGCTGTTCCCGATGCAGTCAATCGGGCATTTTATGGGTCAAGCGAAGGGTTTCAGGATGTCAAGCGCCCGATCGAGGCATTGATTGGGGTTCCTAAATTTCCAGAGAATGCGATCGCTCGGGATGGCGATAACGTCGATCGTATCTACCGTGATTTATTAAATCAGCAAGTGTCTAGTGACCCAATCATTCGCACAGTCGATTTGCCCAACCCCTATAACACGTCAATTTTGACGCTTCCTAGTACCAGTGTCAGCAATCGACAGGTGGGCACTGAGTTAGTGTTTGAGCGCTAAATTCTCAGGCAGATGCGCCGTGCTGGAATCGAACCAGCCTGAAGGCGAATTATGAGTTCGCTACCTCCCCAATCGGTCAACGGCGCGAGTTGGTTTGTGAACATTTTAGCTTGAGTTTCGCGGTTGTCGGTCAGCCGCGATATTTTTTTTAATAGAGGTGTTCTCAACCCCGTTTAGCGAATACAATTCAGGTCAATCTGCGTTCACTTAACTTTGATCACGATCGATGCGAATTAATTCTACGGTTGCCCTCACGTTTATTTTGCTCACTTCAATGTTTGGCGCAGGCATTGTGACTGGAGCATGGGGGTTTGCGATCGGACGAGAAGCCCTGAAGGGAATTACACAACCCGACACGCGCCCAGCCAATAAGGTCAGCAAAAAAAATGGTTCGGCACGGGCATCAGACGAGCTAATGGTGCTGCAAGAAGCAGATATTATCAAGACGGTGAAAGCCCGCCTAGACGGTAATGCGAAACCAGCG
>JBBRMC010000831.1:0-2036 GCA_038231055.1 Leptolyngbyales cyanobacterium | reverse complement strand
GATGAAAGCGGTGGAGAGTAGATTAGAACGCAATCCTTTGTTACCCAAGTGGGATATCCTGATTCGCCCCGCTTGATTTGGTATCTTCTTTCCCGGAAATCACCTTAGATCTGGCAACCACCGCCCTCATTGCCCTAGCACGAGAAATGTCAAACGACGATTGGGCACAGCGTCAGCTTTACCAAATGGGCATTCCCACTGATAGATTATTGAAGGAACGTAGTTCTGAAATCAGCGCCAGTATGGGTCTTGGCGCTAAGACTGGCGAGAAAGACCTGCCAATTACAAAACCGCAATATCCTACCGTCAGCTTAGACACGCTGCTAGAACGAGCACAAGAGAAATATCCTCAAGGTGTTCTGATTGCCATTGATGACCTCGACAAGCAAAACCCTAGCGTAGTGCGTCAACTGATGCACGATGCCCAAGGCATGTTGAAGGGACGAGCCTGGTTCTTGCTCACAGGACACCCAATGGGCATGACCGGAGACTTACTGACCAGTGAACGCGGCTTGTTTGACCTGCAACTAAAGCTAGAAGAACTGGATTCGCAGACGACTTACCAAATGCTGATCAATTACCTCAGCAGTGCGCGAATTAACAACAACTGCACCGATCCAAAAGACCCGCGTTGTGTTCTGCCCTTTCTGCCAGAAACGGCGAAACGCTTTTGCGAAGTTTCTCTCGGCAAACCTCGCCTATTTAACCGATTGGGTAACACAGTTCTGTCCACGGCGGCTGATCTTCAGGCAGATGTGATTACTTCAGAGGTTTTAGAACAAGGGTTACGGGCTGCTGCCCCCACTCTCCGCCAACAAGCAGCCTTGAATGTGCAAGAAGAACGAGTTCGTGCTTTATTGACCCAACGGGGTAGCCTTTCCGATGAAACGATCACGATCGAGGATCTCGAACTACTAGGCTTGCGTAGCTTCAGTGACATTCTTCCTTTGTTAGAAAGACTAGAAGAAGCAGATCTCGCGCACCAGTTAAATCAAGACACTGCCAAAGCATTTGCACCGATTCCTTTGCCCTCTTCTGATGATGAGTTTCTTTCACTCGGCGGGAGTTAAACGCGAGAATTTAGTCCGAAAGCGATAGGAACGTCGATCGGGATTAGTCGCTAAACTTCAACTAACCCTTATCATGCATCTCTCATGCTCGAAACTTGGCAACATGACTGCATTCACACCAACGGCATCAACCTGCACTATGTGACTCAGGGTGAAGGTCCTCTCATGCTGATGCTGCACGGATTTCCTGAATTTTGGTATTCCTGGCGCAAACAGATTCCTGAGTTTGCCAAAGATCATAAAGTTGTCGCGATCGACCTACGCGGCTATAACGACAGCGACAAACCTGAAGACAAAGAAGCCTACGTGATGGCTGAGTTTATCGCTGATGTCAAAGGCGTGATTGAAGGTTTGGGCTACGATCGCTGCATTCTAGTCGGACATGATTGGGGAGGCGCGATCGCCTGGAACTTTGCCTATGCCTATCCCACCCTGGTTGAGAAGCTGATTATTCTCAACTTGCCTCACCCCGCCAAATTTGCCGAAGGGCTTCGCACGCCTCAGCAGCTTCTTCGCAGTTCCTATATCTTCCTGTTTCAGCTTCCGTTTGTGCCAGAAATGCTGATTCAGTTTGATGACTATAAAGCATTAGAATCCGCATTTTTAGGAATGGCAGTCAACAAAACTGCTTTCACTCAAGAAGACCTGGATGCTTATAAAGATGCCTTTGCTAAGCGCGGCGCACTGACGGCTGCCCTCAACTACTACCGCAATATCTTTAAGCAAGGATTAACAAGCCAAGACTGGAGCGTGTTAGACGTTCCTACTCTAATGATTTGGGGTGAAAAAGATACCGCTTTGGGGAAAGAATTAACTTACGGCACAGAAGCCTATGTGCGAGACTTTCAGATCAAATATATTCCTGATTGCAGTCACTGGGTGCAGCAAGAGCAGCCGCAACTGGTCAATCAATATATCCGCGAGTTTCTATCAGACTAGACGGCGACAACCCTGCTCGACTTCCGG
>JBBRMC010000830.1:0-2041 GCA_038231055.1 Leptolyngbyales cyanobacterium | reverse complement strand
CCAATAGGGCACTCGTTAACATTCCAGCGTTGCGTAACCATTGACCATTTATGAGGCACTTAATCATCAGTCCCTCCCATCCTTATTGATTAAATCGTGTTTGAATACTGGCGGATGCAACCCTGCGGCACGGTCAAATTTATGCTAGAGAGAGCGATGGATTTGCAGCACCATCTAAAACGCTGACACGATGCTCGATTAATTTAATATTGGATACACTGTTCCTTAATTGAATTCCGCTAATTTACGGAGACGTTTAACAGCTTCATTAGAGTGCTAGCTTGCTGCGTAATCGCTGCCCAGTTTTGAGAGTTCAGTGCAGCTTTTGGAAACAGGTTTCCGGCTAGACCGATCGCCACGGCTCCCGCATCGATTAGATCTTGGGCATTCTCAAAAGTGACTCCCCCCGTTGGAATCAAGGGAATCTGACCAATCGGAGCTTGCAGACTGCGAATATAGTCCGCTCCGCCCAAGGCTTGAACTGGAAAAACTTTGACGCTGCTGGCTCCCGCTTGCCACGCCGTTACGATCTCAGTCGGAGTCAAAGCACCCGGAATGATTGGAACCTCGCGATCGACTGCTCTCTGAATCAACTCGATATTCACATGAGGCGTAAAGACAAATGCCACATTTGCGGCGATCGCGGCTTGCAATTGATCTAACGTCAACACAGTCCCAGTTCCGATGATGCAGTCTGGCAACTCTGACTGAAGTTGATGAATCAACTGAGCCGGACGATCGCTATCCCACGTGATCTCGATAACTTTCATGCCACCTGCGGCGATCGCTCTTGCCATCTGTCTGCCAAGCTCAAATTGAGGAGCACGAATCACCGCGATCGCCCGTTGCTGTGTCATTGCAGTCAACCAGGATTGAGTCTTCATTTTTAAGCAAATCATAGCGAGCTAAACAAAGAATCTTATCAACTAAGGCTCGTGAAATTTTTACTACCTGAGAAAACACACATTCAAAGTGTTATTAACAAATATAAATATAACTTGGACAAAAGTTAATTTCACTTTAATAGATCGACTTTAAAGAGAAGCAATTTCGCAGAGAATCATGTAAGTCAGCCATTAGAGAGAAGCTATTTAAGTCATTAGAAAGAGGCAGCTCTAAAGCTCGCTTTTTACTATTGAGGAGTCGGAAGCAAAAAATAAATCTAAGGTAAAAACATGGCGCTTTATAAGATTAAAGAATTTGACCCAAACTATCGTGATCACTTTGATGGTCAAGATGTCAAAGAATTAGACCTCTATTCTGGTGAGCAACGAATTGGATCAGTAAACGACGTTTTGGTTGACGAAGATGGACGGTTTCGCTATCTAATTATCAACACAGGCGCGTGGATTTTTGGCAAAAAAGTTATGCTGCCGATTGGACGGGCACGCATCGACTATAGCGCTCGTCACGTCTATGCAGATGGTTTGACTAAGCAGCAAGTTGAAGCACTGCCAGAATTCACCGATGACCTGAAACTCGACTACGACAGAGAAGAAGAAGTGCGGAACGTCTATCGCCCTTCGACCATGAGCGCTGCTGGTGCGTTAGGGTCTAACCCCCTTGACACCTCTGCTAGCTTGAACACCCCGGTGCCTGTAGAAGGCGGTGCTTACACAGGATCTTCTATGGGTGCAGGCATGAGCGATGCAACCACCGTAGACCGGGATGTGACTCGTCCAACCTACGATCGTGACACCTACAATTACGACATGGATGCCGACTTATACGACATCAACGAAACCACAAACTCCAGTCTCAAACTTTATCAAGAGCGTCTAATTGCCAACAAAACCCGTCAAAAAACGGGTGAAGTAGCAGTTGGCAAGCATGTCGAAACCGAAACGGCAAGAGTTTCTGTGCCCGTTGAGAAAGAGCGGGTCGTCATTGAGCGCAACGCCCCAACTGGCGGCACATCTGTAACTCCTGGCAGCGAGGCATTTAACGAAGGTGAAGTTGCACGAGTAGAAGTCTATGAAGAAACACCTGACATTCGCAAAGAAGCGTTTGTGCGGGAAGAAGTGCGGGTGAAGAAAGTCGT
>JBBRMC010000829.1:0-2047 GCA_038231055.1 Leptolyngbyales cyanobacterium | reverse complement strand
TGTGCAGAACACAACTCTAAGAGTGATATAATCAGAACCGTGTGGAAATAGCCCTTGCTTTAAGGTCTACAAATTCACATCTTCGGGCGATTAGCACAGTGGTAGCGCACTTCCTTCACACGGAAGGGGTCACTGGTTCGAGTCCAGTATCGCCCATACGAAATATTTTTGATGTCGAGCATCTAAGGGCAGTTGGTCTGTTTCTCTTCTTAGGATACGAGGGCATAGTTTTTACCACCCTGGCTTTCATCCCAACGCTAAGATGAGTACATCTATACGCGGGGTTGTCCGCTGAACAGCTAATTCTTGTAATGCCTAAACTGCGATCGCACTTTGTCTGTAACCAATGTGGGGCAGACTCTCCCCAATATTTCGGTCGTTGCCCCTCGTGTGGAGCTTGGAATTCTTTAGAAGAACAGGTGGCACGATCGACGACTTCATCGACTGCAATTGGTCAAATGACCCAACGAAGAACCAATGGCAAAAGCAGCACCTCTGCTCGCAACGCCACAGCTCAAGCGGTTTCGTCGTTGACCTTACCTCAGATCACTGATCATCCTCAGTCTCGCCTGTCGTCTGGATATATCGAACTCGATCGAGTCCTCGGCGGCGGAATTGTACCAGGTTCTCTAGTCTTAATTGGCGGCGATCCGGGAATCGGAAAATCGACGTTACTGCTGCAAACTGCTAATCGACTCGCCACACGATATCGAACTCTCTATGTGTGTGCTGAGGAATCGGGGCAACAAGTCAAGCTGAGAGCACAGCGTTTAGGCATTGGTAAACAAGCCATTGCTGAGGATGTTAATGAAGCGTCGATCAATTCGCTAGAACCTGCCTCGTCGTCGATCGCCACCGATGCCGATCTCTATCTGCTGCCCGAAACCGACTTGGACACGATTCTCATCGAATTGGAATCGTTAAAGCCTGCCGTTGCCGTGATTGATAGTATTCAAGCGCTTTACTACAGTTCGCTGACCTCGGCTCCGGGTTCTGTCTCTCAAGTGCGAGAGTGTACGTCGGTGCTGATGCAAGTCGCTAAACGGCAAAACATCACCCTATTCATCGTCGGACACGTCACCAAAGAAGGCGCGATCGCCGGACCTAAAGTTCTTGAACACCTCGTCGATACGGTGCTGTATTTTGAGGGCGATCGCTTCGCAAGTCACCGTCTGCTGCGTTCTGTTAAGAATCGCTTTGGTGCGACCCATGAAATCGGCGTGTTTGAAATGGTCGATCAGGGCTTGCAAGAAGTGCTCAATCCGTCAGAGCTATTTTTGGGCAACCGAGAAGAAGCCACACCGGGGACAGCAACCATTGTCGCCTGTGAAGGAACCCGCCCGATCGTGGTAGAACTGCAAGCGTTGGTGAGTGCGACGAGCTATAGTTCTCCACGACGATCGACCACGGGCATTGAATACAATCGACTGCTGCAAATTTTGGCAGTGTTAGAAAAACGAGTCGGCATTCCACTCTCGAAGTTAGATGCTTACGTTGCGTCTTCGGGCGGCTTGAGTGTGGGTGAGCCTGCGGCAGATTTGGGTATCGCAGTCGCAGTCGCAGCTAGTTTTCGCGATCGCTCGATCGATCCCCAAACTGTTGTGATTGGGGAAGTCGGCTTAGGTGGACAAGTTCGCTCGGTGTCTCAAATGGAGTTGCGGCTCAAAGAAGCGGCAAAACTGGGCTTTAAAAGAGCGATCGTGCCCAAAGGTTCCTATTCAGATGTACCGGGAATGGAGGTGATTCCGGTGTCGCGGGTCGTGGATGCAATGGCGATCGCGCTAGCGGGAAGTAAGTCGCGTCAACAGAGTGAGAGTGTTGAAGAGGAGTGATTGAGTAAGCGATCGTCTCTTTGGTGAAAGGAGGCGATCTCCTGTTCTTCAACTTACTACGCCAGAAAGACAATCCACGAGGAGCGACCGTTCAATTATTGGAGTCCGGTGCGTCCAAATCGGTTTCAAACAGCTCGACTAAGTTGCAGGTCTGAAGGAGAGTAGCACTCTCTGGAATCAGCAGATCTTGCAATTTATAGACTTGCTGAAGAATT
>JBBRMC010000828.1:0-2049 GCA_038231055.1 Leptolyngbyales cyanobacterium | reverse complement strand
GAATAGCCATACAAAGCTGGAATGCTAACGGTAGGCTCAATGATTGGTAAAAGCAACCGCAATTGAGTCGCGAACCAGATCACATGATCTACACAAGTCCAATACAACGGCACTCGTCCAATGCGATCGCGCCCTAATCGCAATTCTTCAGGTTTAATCTCAACCCAGACATCACGGTGATTAACTCTTCCACAGGCAGAAAGCGAGATCGAAGTCTCCATTAATGGCAGAGAATCGACTCCGAGAACCGCGATCGCCCCCTGAGCCGATTTTTTGAGCAGCCGTGTTTCAGATGAATCTAAGATTCGATCAAGAATAGCGTCTAATGAGCAAGACTCTTTAGAAGTCGTCTGACTCCAGTAACCGACAAACTGATAGGGCTTGCCTATCGTCACTTTACGGCAAACGTTTGACTACTCAGCGATCGCCCTTCTAGCGACATCCGCACTTGCCATGTTCCCGGTGTAGCATCTGCCGTGAGTTGATAAAAACAGTAAGTTGTCCAGACCGATTTCTCAATCGGCTGCGTTTGATAAGTGCTCTGATGCACCGTTTTTCCAGACGGATCAATCCAGTCACAGGTTGGACTCAATCGATCGCCCAGGGGAGCATCTTGCAGGGTGACTCGATAAAACACTTTGGGCTTGGTTTGACGATCGATTTGCCCTGAATTAATCTCACGATTATTCGCAAGACTAATACGATTTTGCACGACAGAAACCTGTGCGATTTGTTGTTGATATTGCTGATGCAAAAGCGCTGTAGTTGCGATGCCGCCTATGAGGGTGACTGCGACCACTATGCCAATCAGCCAGTTTCGTTTTTTCTGTCTTGAAAGTGCTTTACGTCGGTTTAACTGCACGATCGCTTCGCCTAGCAACTCATCAGGCAAGTTGAGTTCCTGCAAGATTTGTCTGACCTGTTCTAGTGACAACTCTTCTTCACGCCGATTTGAGAGGTGTCCTACTTCAGCAACAATTTGAGTTAACTGCCTTTGGGTGAGCGGAGTATCCATATCAAGGGATGCGATCGTGGTTGCTCATTAATAACATGTCTACCGAGTCTTGCACGAATTTTCAGTCCTTAGGTTAACTCGATGTGTGACTTTCTTGAAACACCCGGAAATTTGCCCTCCTCACGAAGTCTACCGTGTACACACAAATGGTTGAGCGCTTCGTTTCAGTCGGCTTCAGCCCCCTAAATCCCCCAAAATTGGGGGACTTTGACCCTGAGCAATGGCTTAAACTCTGAACCTCTTTCTGGCTCAATGTCCCCCAGAGTGGGGGATTTAGGGGGCGAAAGATTTTGGCAATGACGGATCGATCAACTTGTGTGTACACAGTAGCTGCTGGGAGAGGGCTAGGGTGAGGGCAAGTCTGGGTCTTATTTAATCTACCTACTCAGCGATCGACGACTTCACCCATCTCATCGGTCTTTAACAAAATCTCGCCATAGTCAGGAATCCACGCCAGCCAATGGTCTTCGGCGTATTGACACAGCAGCCAAGCCTCATCAAAACTAAAAGCAGTCGGCGGATTTAACACCTTGACCCAGGTGGAAGGCGCAAATTTGGGTAAGCGCGATCGCTCCCGTCTTTGCAAAATCTCCCAGGCGAGAGGACTCATCGCTTCGTTTTGAGGCGGAACGGATGGAATAGAACAAAAGTTAGTTTGAATCATATATAACAATCCTTTAAGGTGTCAAAAAGCGATAAAAACTGCTGTGCACGGAGAAGTAGACATCAACTGATTCTGTAGTTTATGCTACATTTTTTTGCTCTAAAGATCCTGCTTTGTCGTAGAAATTTACGAAGTTTTACGTTTCGTTGGGTGACTCGATCGTTCCCTCAATGACTCGCTTTCGTAGACAGTAGGACAGCGCCCTGTTCTCTATAACTCATCAAAAATCCTGGTTGGCTGACACGTAAAAATTCCCAGCCTCTTTAAGAAGCCAGGAATCTCAGATTTCAGATTTGCAAAGCGAGTCAGGTTATTTTACAAACCTGTTTCAGAATTGTGCTCAACCGCGTTGGGGTCTACACCCATCGGG
>JBBRMC010000827.1:0-2052 GCA_038231055.1 Leptolyngbyales cyanobacterium | reverse complement strand
CCCTGTTTTGATCGGTGAACCGGGTGTGGGTAAAACCGCGATCGCGGAAGGACTAGCTCAGCGGATTACTAACAATGACATCCCTGACATTTTGCAAGAAAAGCGGGTTGTTACTTTAGATATCGGTTTGTTAGTCGCTGGCACAAAATATCGTGGTGAATTTGAGGAACGCCTCAAAAAGATCATGGAAGAAATCCGCACGGCTGGCAATGTGATCTTGGTAATCGATGAAGTCCATACCTTGATCGGTGCTGGTGCTGCCGAAGGCGCGATCGACGCTGCTAACATTCTCAAGCCTGCACTTGCCCGTGGCGAATTGCAATGTATCGGTGCAACCACCCTTGATGAGTATCGCAAGCATATCGAGCGTGATGCCGCCCTTGAGCGCCGCTTCCAGCCCGTCATGGTCGGTGAGCCTAGCGTTGAAGAAACCATCGAAATCTTGATTGGTTTACGTCAGCGTTATGAAGAACACCACAAGTTGAAGATCGACGACGAAGCGCTAGTTGCCGCCGCAACATTAGCCGATCGCTATATCAGCGATCGCTTTTTGCCCGACAAAGCGATCGATTTAATGGATGAGGCTGGTTCTCGCGTACGTTTGATCAATTCGCAGCTACCTCCTGCCGCCAAAGAACTTGACAAAGAATTGCGCCTAGCCCTCAAAGCTAAGGACGAGGCAGTTCGCAAGCAAGACTTCGATAAAGCTGCGGAATTGCGCGACAAAGAAATTGATCTTAAGCAACAAATTCGCGCCCTCAGTCAGACCAAAAAGGCGGAAGCCCCAGACGAGAACGCTCCTGAAATTCATGTAACCGAAGAAGACATTGCCTATATTGTCAGTTCTTGGACTGGCGTACCTGTCCTCAAGATTACTGAATCTGAATCAGTTAAGCTGATGCAGATGGAAGAAACCCTACATGGTCGCGTCATTGGTCAGGATGAAGCTGTGAAAGCAATTTCTCGTGCCATTCGCCGCGCCCGTGTTGGTCTTAAGAGTCCCGATCGCCCAATCGCCAGCTTTATTTTCTCAGGCCCGACAGGCGTTGGTAAAACTGAGCTAACCAAAGCACTCGCCGCTTACTTCTTCGGCTCTGAAGATGCGATGATTCGCCTCGACATGTCGGAATACATGGAGCGCCACACCGTCTCCAAGTTAATCGGTTCGCCTCCTGGCTATGTCGGCTATAACGAAGGCGGTCAACTTACCGAAGCTGTCCGACGCAAGCCTTACACCGTCATATTATTTGACGAAATCGAAAAAGCCCACCCTGATGTCTTTAACTTGCTGTTGCAAGTATTAGAAGATGGTCGCCTGACTGACTCCAAAGGTCGTACCGTTGACTTCAAGAACACTCTCTTGATCATGACCTCTAACGTTGGATCGAAGGTAATCGAAAAAGGCGGCGGTGGACTTGGCTTTGACTTCGCGGCTAACCAAGAAGATGGGCTTTATACCCGCATCCGATCGCTAGTTAATGAAGAGTTAAAGCAATACTTCCGACCAGAGTTCCTCAACCGTCTTGACGAAATTATCGTCTTCCGTCAGTTGACCAAACCCGAAGTCAAAGAGATCGCCGATCTCATGCTCAACGAGTTCTTCAAGCGGATGCTTGCCAAGGATATCGTGCTTACGGTGACAGATCGCTTCAAGGATCTACTTGTCCAAGAAGGTTACAACCCAAGCTACGGTGCGCGTCCATTACGTCGGGCGATCATGCGCTTGCTTGAAGATTCTCTTGCAGAAGAGATCCTCACAGGCAAAGTCCGCGAAGGTGCGTGCGTGCAAGTTGATGTTGATGACGATGGCAAGGTCAAAGTGATCGAACAACAAGCTCTAAGTGGCTCTGAAAATAATCTTCAGTTGCTGCCGTCAGCTTAAGGCAGTCAAGGGGCTTAAGCCCCTTGTTACTGACTAGTATTTAATGCTAAATTTGAGACAAGCTTAAAAAATACTAAAGAACGTAATATTGCCGTGAAATCTAATCCTCTGCCTCCTACAAAATTACAGTCGGTCGCAGGGGATTTGTCTTTTGCGGAGATGCCTGAAGT
>JBBRMC010000826.1:0-2054 GCA_038231055.1 Leptolyngbyales cyanobacterium | reverse complement strand
TACGATCGAGCCGGGAGAAGTCGTCGGCTTTTTGGGCGCAAATGGAGCTGGAAAAACCACGACGCTGAAAATGCTGACAGGCTTGATTCATCCGTCAGAGGGGCAAGTCACTGTTGCTGGACACACCCCCTTCGATCGCCGCGCTGCTTTTTTGAAACAAGTAACGCTCGTGATGGGGCAAAAGCAGCAATTGATATGGGATTTACCTGCTGTCGATTCGTTTCGGATCAATGCTGCGGTGTATGGCATTTCGGACAACGCGCTCGATCGTCGCGTAGGCGAACTATCCGAAATGCTGTCTCTGGGCAACAAACTGACGCAACCTGTCCGCAAACTCTCATTGGGCGAACGGATGAAAGCCGAACTGCTCGCCGCCCTCTTACACCAGCCACAAGTCTTATTTTTAGACGAGCCAACCTTGGGGTTAGATGTCAACGCCCAAGTTGCCGTGCGGGAGTTTTTGCGCGAATATAATCAGCGATATCAAGCGACCGTACTGCTGACGAGTCACTATATGGCAGACATCACGGCGTTGTGTAAGCGGGTGTTAATGATTCATCAAGGGCAATTGATTTATGACGGCAGCTTAGAAGGGCTGGTCGATCGCTTCTCTCCCTGTCGCGAAATCAGCATCGAGTTCGCCCAGACTTATTCTAAAGATCAGCTCATGCTCTATGGTGATTTGCAGGAGTCAGACCACCACTCAGCGCGGTTTCTCGTGCCGCAAGAATCGCTGACCCGCACCGTTGGCAAGCTTTTGGGAGACTTAGAGATTTTGGATTTAACGGTGGTTGACCCTCCGATCGAAGAAGTGATTGGACGAGTCTTTCAAGCAGGAACTGTTTTCTAGCCCGGAATACACTCAGCGGTTCTGGTCGGCAGCGATCGATCGTGTTGAATTCTTCACGTTAGACTTGAAGCCTGTGAAGTTCTCACTGATAATGACTTAATGCAAAGCGGGCATTGCTCGTTTGCCAATTTTCTATATTCTGACACTTGTGTATCATGGCGCTAACAGACCCCGGATCTTATAAAGACACCGTTAATTTGCCTAAAACCGATTTTGATATGCGGGCAAACGCAGTCAAACGGGAACCCGAATTGCAGAAATTTTGGGCAGAGCAGCAAATTTACGAGCAACTGTCTCAAAACAATCCTGGGGATCTGTTTATTCTGCACGATGGACCTCCTTATGCAAACGGAGCGCTGCACATCGGTCACGCGCTCAACAAAATTCTCAAAGACACCATCAATAAATATCAACTGCTGCAAGGGCGAAAAGTCCGATATGTAGCGGGATGGGATTGTCATGGGCTGCCGATCGAGCTTAAAGTCCTGCAAACTCTCAAACCAGAAGAACGTAAGCAGTTAACCCCCTTATCGCTGCGGCAGAAAGCCAAAGAGTTCGCCCTTAAAACGATCAAGGAGCAGCTTCAAAGCTTTAAGCGATATGGGGTCTGGGGCGATTGGGATCATCCCTATCTGACGTTAAGCCCAGATTATGAAGCGGCTCAAATCGGTGTGTTTGGGCAGATGGTGCTAAAAGGCTATATCTATCGCGGGTTAAAGCCTGTTCACTGGAGTCCGAGTTCTAAGACCGCGCTGGCAGAAGCCGAACTCGAATATCCTGAAGGACACACGTCACAGAGCATCTATGTAGGGTTTGAAGTCACCAGTTTGTCAACAGGGCTGCAAATGCCGCTCGATCCATTTCTGGGTGAGATGGGAGTGGCGATTTGGACGACGACTCCCTGGACGATTCCGGCAAACTTGGGGGTCAGTGTCAATCCCGACTTGGTTTACGCAGTGGTGGAAGTTGGGGCAGAGTTTCCCTCTAAGTTCAAGTATTTGATTGTTGCCAAAGATTTGATTGGTCGCCTGTCTGAACTGCTGGGGACGACTCTGACCGAAAAAGCCACCATGATGGGGCGACTACTCGAACACTGCACCTATCGGCATCCGTTATTCGATCGTCAAAGTGAGATCTTAATTGGCGGTGATTATGTCACGACCGATTCAGGAACGGGGTTAGTTCACACAGCTCCGGGTCATGG
>JBBRMC010000825.1:0-2062 GCA_038231055.1 Leptolyngbyales cyanobacterium | reverse complement strand
TTGAAAATTTTTCACAAAGGTGCCGTCTGACTCTGGAAGCTGAGTGTGGTCAGGGAGCGTCTTGAGCGTAAACTCAGATTGGGTTGCCGTCATAGAAATACCCTTCACCGTTGAAAGCTTGCCTCTATTGTATGGACTTTGGGGGCTGAACTGATGAGCTATTTCAGCAGCAAATAATAAAGCTGTCCGGTAGCGTTGACAAGTCCTGCCCGATCGCCCGCTTGTTGACCCGTGCCCATAAAAATATCAACTCGCCCAGCTCCAATAATGGCACCGCCCGTATCTTGATCTAACACAAAGCGACTAACGGAACGCTGTTCTAGAGACTGGTTTGCGGTCAGAATCGGCAATTGGGTTTGAATTAGGGCGATCGCTCCCGGTGGCATCAAAGATTTGTCGGTGGCGATCGAGCGGTCTGCCGTCACCGGAACGCCTAAACTCCCCATGGCAGGGGCACCTTGAGTATTTTGAAAAAAGACAAACCGCCGATTGCGAGGCAAATAAGCATCTAACTCATCGGGATGCTGCTGGAAGTAGTTCACCACATTGGGAAGGTTCAAGTCTTCAAGGCGGAGCTTGCCATCTTTGACCAATTCTCGCCCGATGCCTGTGTAGGGCTGATTAGTGTGTCCAGCAACGCCGATCGTCATCACGCTACCATCCGTGAGTTGCAGTCGAGCCGAGCCTTGCACCTGCACGAGAAACGCTTCTAAGCGATTGGGCAACCAGACTAATTCCAATCCTCGCAGCAGCCCCTTGTCGGCTTGCAACCCATCCTTGCCTTCTAGCTCAAGGCGAGTAGGGTGAGGCGTTTTCAACTTGGCGAGATCGGGCAATCGATAGAGCGGATAGCAATAGGTAGCAGTGCGAACTCGACTGGCTTTGTGAACGGGTTCAAAATACCCTGTGAATGACACCGTTCCCTGATTGTCTTTGCCTGTGGATTGGTAGAAGACAAATTCTCGCCCGATCGCGGTCTGCAATTCCTGGGCAGAGCGAGACGTGAGAAGGAGTTGCTTAAACCGTCTGAGGCTGCGATCGACGCGATCGCGCGTAACTCCTCTCACCGGATAGGCTTGATAAGCCAGAGCTGCTCTAGGAGTTTGCAAATAGCGCAAGCTGTGGTCGATTGCCGTCAGCAATGTCTGACGATCGCCCGAACGCTGCCACAGTTGATCGTCGAGGGCGTTGGGAAGTTGAGTCGCGGGTTTAAGTGGAGTGGTCGGTGCAGAGAGCGGACTCGGCGTGGGCACGGGTAACGATCGGACGGGATTGACATCCACTGACACCCCCAGCGTTGCCAACGCCAAAACGCAAAAGCCTGCCACGGACTGCAAGTTTTTCATTCTGTTGAACCTCGACGTTATCCATTAGGCAGCATAGCAAAGTGCCGCTCGTTGTCGAGATGCTAAGATTGCACCTACTTTTTGATTGAAATTCTCAAAGATTCCCAATGGCTCAGTTGCAAAGAATTGTGATCACCGATGCTCAAATCACTCAGCAGCAGATTTTTTTGACGATCGAGCAACAGCATTATTTGAGCCACGTACTTAGGATGCGATCGGGCGATCAGTTCATCGCCCTGAACGGACAAGGACAGGGCTGGTTAGCCTCTTTAGCCTCTGATCAAGCACACATTCTAGAACCCATTCATGCCCAGTCTGAGCTGCCCGTTTCCGTCACGTTAGTTTTAGCACTTCCCAAAGGAAACGGGTTTGATGAAGTCGTGCGACAGACAACCGAATTGGGCGTGGGTTGCATTGCGCCTGTGATCAGTGAGAGAACGCTTCTCAATCCGAGTGCCAATAAATTAGAACGCTGGCGACGCATTGCCCAAGAAGCCGCAGAACAGTGTGAGCGTCAAATCGTTCCTGAGATTTTAGCGCCCGTTTCTTGGAGCGATCGGCTAAAAATAGACTCGTCTAACTCTGAAACCTGCCGCTTAATCGGTTTAGCGCGAGGCAGCTCGCCACATCTACTAGACTACTTAAATCGAGCGGTTTATCCCGCTATCACCCTCGCGATCGGACCTGAAGGCGGCTGGACAGATGCCGAAATTGAA
>JBBRMC010000824.1:0-2064 GCA_038231055.1 Leptolyngbyales cyanobacterium | reverse complement strand
GATCCTTAGGTAGCTTCATCCATTCTTCGTCAGGGATTTTTGCAGACAAACGGGCAGCTAATTCCCAAATCGGAGGAGCAGTGAAATCAAAGTTTATTTCACTCAAATCTAGATTGCTCTGAACACTTTGAATTTGTGTAGATTGATCATTTTGTTGATCCTTAACTCTTCGTTTGTGAATTAATTCAAACAAATAGTCCTGATCCTTGATTGGCAGACTTTCAATCGTTTCAATAATCTCTTGAAAAAGAATCATAATTACCTCCAACAAAAATTCAGGACTAAAATATTAAGTGACAGGGGCAGCTTGCTGCCCCTGTTTTTATCTTACTCTACACCTTCGATACGATCTTCGAGTTCTTGATATAGCTCACGCAATCGATCAAGATTCTCCTCACTGGTTTCCCAATAGCCGCGACCATTAACTTCTAGCAAAGTGCCAACAATCTTACGGAACGAATTAGGATTGAGATTTTTGAGGCGATCGCACATCTCTTTATCGTTCACATAGACATCATTGACATCTTCATAAACCCAGTTGTCAACTGCTCCAGCCGTTGCCGACCAGCCCATTGTGTTCACAAGGCGCTTCGAGATTTCGCGCACACCTTCATAACCACTCTTGAGCATTCCCTCATACCATTTAGGATTGAGAATCTTGGTGCGGGTATCGAGGCGCACAGTCTCAGTCAGAGTGCGGACTTGAGCGTTGGCTGTTGTGGTATCAGCGACAAAAGAAGTGGGCTTTTTGCCATCTTTGCGAAGACTGCCGACTAGTTTGGTGGGGTCAGAGTCGAAGTAGTGGGATACATCGGTGAGACTGATTTCTGACGAGTCCAGATTTTGGAAGGTCATGTCAACGGTCTTGAGCGAAGCTTCGTAAAGCTGACGCTGTTGAGTATTGCTGACGTTACCGCCAAAGGCGAAGGACTTGCGAGACAGATACATCTGTTGCAATTCTTCTTCGTTTTCCCATGTGCTGTTTTCCACAGCGAGGTTAACGTTAGAGGAATAGGAACCCGATGAGTTGCTGAAAACGCGGGTTGCGGCTTGATTGATGGTTAAGCCAAACTCTTCTGCTTGCGCGATCGCATGTTTCCGCACAAAGTTCATTTCCAAAGGTTCATCGGCTTCGGCTGCCATTCTCACAGCGCGATCGATCAAGTCCATTTGATTAACAAATAAGTCGCGGAACACGCCTGAGCAGTTAACGACTACATCAACGCGAGGTCTACCCAATTGTTCGAGGGGAGTTAGCTCCAAACGATTAATCCGACCGAGTGCATCGGGCATGGGCTTCACGCCAATCATGCAAAGAACTTGAGCGAGGGATTCGCCGTAGGTCTTGATGTTATCGGTTCCCCAAAGGACGACGGCGATCGTTTCGGGATAGACTCCATTGTTGTCACTACGTTGACGCTCTAGGAGGCGTTCGACTACGACTTCCGCAGCTTTCACCGCCGCACTGGTGGGAATTGAATTCGGATCGAGAGCGTGCATATTCTTGCCAGTCGGTAATACCAAAGGATTACGGATTGGGTCACCACCAGGGCTAGGCAGAATATAGTCACCTTCGAGGGCTTTAATCAGTCCACCGAGTTCATTGTCGGCAACGATTTGTTTAAGACAGAATTCTAAGAACTCAAATAGAGGTTTGATTTCATCTTTATTGATGTTGGCATAACCAGATTCTTGGAATACTTCGATCCAAGGTTCGACTTTACCCATTCTGAAGAAGTTGAGAACGGACAGCTTAGAAACTTTACCGTCGTCATCAGCTTTGGCTTTGACCAATGCGCCAACGGCTTTGTTAGCCACAGCGCGAATGGTCGCTAGAAGTTCGACATCGGCGTAAATGCCTTTGTCGCTAGACTTGTAGAGCAGTTCGATATCACGTCCGATACATTCACACATGGTGCGAAGCAAAGACTTCATCTTGTCTTCGGGGCGATCAAAACTGGCGATACTGGTCAAGACATCGGTGACATCTTCGACTTTAGGAGGTTCACCGACAACGTGCAGACCACAGGGCAGAACTCGCGATTCGATTTCCATCAGCTTGTT
>JBBRMC010000823.1:0-2066 GCA_038231055.1 Leptolyngbyales cyanobacterium | reverse complement strand
TTTATCGATCGGGTCTTCTGAGATCACCACTAAACGCAGCCGATTCATTTGCGAGCCTCTCAATGCCTTCTCTGCGAGAAAAGCTTCTGTGATCTCAGTCGGTTTTTGTGAAGCTAAACCGAATCTGGTACAGGCGGCGTTTGATGAAGCATACTTGCAGCTTCGGCAGCGATTGTCATTCTGACATGACTCTGACCAATCTCTGCATCTGCCAGACTGGTGTGGCTTAGGTCAGCATTCAGCAAATTTGCTTTAGTCAGGTTGGTTTGTATTAAGACCGCCCCCGTCAAAATTGCATCGCTCAAGTTGGCGTAGCTTAAATTAGTTCTCGTCAGATTTGCCTTCGTTAAGTTAGCACCACTGAGATTTACGCCTCTGAGATTAATGTTTCTCAAGTTAGCTGCCATCAGATTCAAATTTCTAAAGTCTCTCTGTCCTGCCGCATATCGGCTCAAGAACTCTTTTGTATTCATGTTTTGTGAGGAATGTAGGGACAGTAGATTTTGATGTTCTAACAAAAAGGGCAGACGAGATCGTCTGCCCCTAAGAGTTAAGAGCAAACGGCTCTTGTCAATTAATTAATAATGACGAGCACCGCGATTTTGGTTTGACCAACCACCGCCGCCACCTGACGAACCTCTTTCTTCACGAGGCTTCGCTTTATTAACTTTGAGGTCGCGACCCATCCATTCAGCACCGTCTAATGCGTCAATCGCAGCCGTTTCTTCTGCGTCAGTTCCCATTTCGACAAAAGCAAACCCGCGTAACCGACCTGTTTCGCGATCGGTGGGCAGTTGAACGCGCTTAACGCTGCCATACTCTGCAAATGTCTGTGTTAAGTCATCCTGAGTGACTTCATAAGACAGATTGCCTACGTAAATCGACATAAAATATCTCCAGAATCAGAAGTTGTAGTGAGTTAGATTCGGAGAGACGCTGGTGAGAACGAATTACACAGCCGAAAATAATCTTTGCTACGTTTAGCCTAACACACGACTTAGATAACCTCTTTGTGAATAGAACGTTCTGTAACATTTGAATGAGCCTGATTTTTGCTTAGTCGCACATTAAAAAGTGGCTCATAATCAGACGTTTCTCTAATCACGAACCACTCTTAAATTGTGTTGTTCAGGCTACTTAACGGCTGTTGCGTTCACATCTACGGTCTCAGTTGATGCCACGGTTGTATCTGCCACAACGTCCTTGTTTTTCTGAGCCTTGACACGATCGAGCAACATTCCAGATAATTCTGCAACTAACAGAGTCACGACGATGCCATCGTCAATCTGTCCGATGAGAGGGATGAAATCGGGGAGTAGGTCGATCGGGCTAATAAGATAGAGCAACGTGCCGACAATAATAACCCAGCGATATTTTGAGTTGCGAATGAGGTTGCGATACCAGTCGTAAAATGGGACTTTCATAGGGGTTTCCTTAGCCTTCAGTTTTAATTGTGTTTGATTGTGCCCTAGATGTCTGGTGTGGAAAACTATCCAGAGAAGTGATGTAGACCGTATCGAAGGATGAAGGCTGATTTTCTCAAATACTGGACGATCGCGGATGACTGGGTTCGCTAAAAAGTCAACAACCCTGAAATCTTTGCCTCAATTCGGTATCCTGAAGAGAGTGTAAGTTTACGGAACTTAACACCTGCAATCTTCCCTAACCAATTTATGAAATGCATCATCGATCGCCGCGCTCAATTTTCGGCTAGTCATCGCTATTGGCTGCCCCAACTGAGCGAAGCTGAAAACATTGAGCGGTTTGGTGCCTGCACCCGTCCCATGGGGCACGGACACAACTATGTTCTCTATGTCTCGATGTTGGGTGATTTGGACGAGTATGGCATGGTGCTTAACCTATCGGATGTCAAGCACGTCATCAAAAAAGAAGTCACTAGCCAGCTTGATTTCTCGTTTTTGAATGAGGCGTGGGCAGAATTTCAGCAAACGCTTCCCACGACCGAGAATATCGCACGGGTGGTTTGGCAACGGCTCGAATCTCACCTGCCGATCGTCAACATTCGCCTCTATGAACACCCCGAACTCTGGGCTGATTACCAAGGA
>JBBRMC010000822.1:0-2066 GCA_038231055.1 Leptolyngbyales cyanobacterium | reverse complement strand
CGGTGCTTCGTTGCATGGCTCATAGAGCTTCTCTGTCTTCATCGCCGTGGAACAGAGAAGCGCCAAACCTTAAAAGCGCTGCTGAGTCTAGAGGATCGTCTTGTTACTCAAAGGCATCTCATTACGCTGAGTCAGCCTTTACTGTACGCTTCCTCTTTGTCCCCGGTTTCTTTGTCTTCTCCTGTGCCTGCTGCTCTCGATCGACACGGATGCGTTCTAGCAACACAGAGGCAGGTTCATCGTTGGGGTCTTGCTCGATGAGTTCACCCCGAAAGGCTTTGGCGAGAACGGAGCGATCGAGGTTTGAGAGAGAGCTTTCTCCTACCGTTGCTTGTCGAGCTAGTTTTTCTATTTGGGTAAAAGCATTGCCAATTTTATTAGCAATGGCTCGTTGTTCAGGTACTGGTATCAAAGGAAATGGGAGAGATTTTATATCTGACAGACTAAAGTTTGCTCTGGCTACATCTACTTTCTCTAGATGAATTCTTCTTTGCGTGAAAGGAGAAATAAGGTAGAAAACTACCAACTCCTTTAATATTTCAACTTCTAGAATTCGTATGATGGCAACTGCTTGATTTAGGTTTCCGCCTATGACAGATTCTGTTGCCATTGCAGCCCTCCCTATAGATGCTCCAACAATATTAAGAAGAACATCACCAGCCTGGATTATTGATCTAGGCTCATGCTGATTAAAAGACTCTGGTAAATAGGCTACATCTGATGCATCCAGAAATCCCCACCCAACGTTCTGGCTTCTTACAAAAGGTATGCCGCTTTCGCAGTATTCAAATCCTTGCCATTTTGGCGAGGAGCCTTTAGTTATGGTCTTTGCAATTTCACCTATAGTTGTCCATTCCCAAGTTTCAGGTAGAGTTGTTAGTTGAGAAATATCTGTATCTCTAGAGGAGACTTGACCACGCCTAATCCTCTCTAGCAAAACCGAAGCGGATTCAACATCTGGGTTTTGTTCGCGCCAGTCGGCAGTGAGGTCGCCCCGGAAGGCAGCCGTGAGGATGGATTGACGGAACTTGTCGCACAACTCAGGAATGGCTGAAAGAGCCGATCGCGCTTTCTGGCTTCGCTCTCTCAATGCCTCGATCGCTGCAACAATCCGCTTTTGCTCGTTGAGTGGTGGTAGGGGAATAGAGGCAATAGAAACATCTTTATCAGTTACTGCTGGATAAAGAGTTCCGTCCATTGAGCTACTCATTTTCTGAATAAACTGTTCAGATAAAACCCAATGAAACAAAAAATCACTGTCAATACTACTGCTTGACCGTAAAACTGCAATTCCAGTTGAAGTCAACACTCCATCTAGTCCAATAGGTACACGTGCGATATTTTTTAGATAGGTTCTAACTGTCGAAAAAAGAACATCATCTGTTTTAACGACTCGGCGTGCCCTAGAAGGTGCATCTTTTCCAAGAAATGACTTCGGATTCGTAATAGTTTGGGTTGAGTTGTCTATTGAGCCAATATCAATGTATTGAAATTCTTTTTCTGCTTCTTTTGTAGGTTGTATCGTTTCATAAGGCAACGTTACTTCTCCAATAGTCGTTAATTCCCAACCTTCGGGCAATTCCATCAATTCGTCACTCACGCTTCGTTCTCCCAATCTTCAAGCAGCAAACCATCCACGCGGTTGAATTCGGCCGTGTTGTGGGTAATCAGCGTCAGGTTATGGGTGAGGGCGATGGCAGCAATTTGCAGGTCATTCGGACCTATGGGAGTTCCCTTTCTTGCCAAATCTGCGCGGATTTGCCCGTAAGCGATCGCAGCTTCATCATCAAATGGTAGAGACGCAAAGGGTTCAAGAAACTCACGATAGCGAATAAGGGTTTGATCCGGATTTCGGCTTCTCATCGCGCCATAAAATAGCTCCGCTTTAACGATGGAGCAAACGGCTACATCGCTTCGTCTAGTCGTTGCCAGTCGTTGCTGTACTGAAATAGATGTGCCATTGAGGAGACGGATACAAACATTAGTGTCGAGCAAATAAAGCATTACGAATCGAATACCCCTTCCATATCGTCATCCAACGCTTCTAAAATGCCGCCATCATCAAT
>JBBRMC010000821.1:0-2067 GCA_038231055.1 Leptolyngbyales cyanobacterium | reverse complement strand
CTTAAAAGGTAAGTGAGAGAGCTGAAACCCGTATCCTTTCGTCGGGGCACAACATCTGAAATGCTGATTCCACCGTAGGTGAACCGGAGTTCAGTAGACTTCTCAGACATCCTCTTAGAAATCAGAGGTACGCAGTGGATTTAGGGACGATAGAAACGCTCACTCACCTATCTCAAGGGTCTCCAGAACCGATTACTGGAACCGAACCTTTATTTCCCTCAGCAACCGAGCCAGACTCTAAAATCCCTAAAGATGCGCTGCGGACTAGCTTAAGAGCTTCGACGATCGATGGAGTGTTTGCGACGATTTTCTCTAATATTATTGGCGGTGTACTGCTCAGCAACTTTTTGGTAGAGCTGCACGCTAGTCCCGTCGAGATTGGGCTATCGGCATCGATTCCTATGCTGGCAAATTTGATTCAGCCACTGGGTGCTTATTGGAGCGATCGCACCCGAAGCCGCCACATGTACTGCTTTTGGATTTATACTCCTGCTCGTTTGATCTGGTTGCTGCTGGTAGCGGGCATCGCGATCGTGAGTTGGGGGCACTTAGACTCACATTTGCTGGTGCAATGGACGTTGCTAGTTGTTTCTGCAACCCATGTCTTAGGCGCGTTGGGCAGCGCCGCTTGGTTAAGCTGGCTGGCAGTGCTAGTGCCAAGGCGGCTCCGAGGACGCTATTTTGGACTTCGCAACAGTGCTGGAAGTTTGACGTGTTTAATTGCTGTCCCGATCGCAGGGGTCATTGTGTCCAAATACCCTCGTGGCACGATCGAGGGCTATGGATTTGTCTTGCTCCTAGCCATTATTGCGGGGATAGTGAGTCTCAATTATCAATGGTTTATGATCGATGTGAATCCGCAAGAGCAGAAAGCAGTAGCAGAGGCGATCGATGAGGAATTAGTTAGCCCTGACAGCCACCGCCCTATCGCCTCTAGAATCAAGTCCATCGTTGCCTTACCCATTTTGCAAGACGGCAACTTTTTGCGATTCTTGCTTTACTTTAGCGTGTGGATGTTTGCGGTCAACCTCAGCGCGCCCTTCTTCAACCTCTACATGTTAGATAACTTGGCGATCGACGTGACGTGGGTAACGCTCTACAACAGCTTGACGGCTGGGGCAAATCTACTGATGCTGATCTTTTGGGGCAAACTTGCCGATCGGGTGGGCAATCGATCGTTGCTCTTACTCGTCGGAGTTTTGGTTGCTGTCACGCCGCTCTTTTGGTTAGGAGCGGGGGCAAATGACCTCTCGCTTTGGCTATGGCTGCCATTGCTGCACATTCTCGGCGGCGGAACTTGGGCGGCGATCGACTTGTGCAACAACAATATTCAACTAGGCATCGCTCCGGCTAAACATCAGGCGAGCTATTTTGCGGTGGCAGCCGCGATCGCGGGTGTGAGTGGTGCTTTAGGCACAACGGCTGGCGGATATCTTGCCCAGTTCACAAGTTACGGTGGTTTACCTGGAATGTTTGCCCTCTCTAGTGTCGTGCGATTAGTAGCGCTGTTGCCGTTGGTGTTTGTACATGAGTCACAGGGACATTCCATTCGACAGGTGATCAAATCATTGCTGCCATCAAAAGCACAGCCCGTAAATCTGCAGCTTTCTGAAGAACCTTAAGGTCAGATGCTACGTGAAGATTTTAAACTAGAGCTTGTTGCTGAACCAGAACTCTGTCTGACTAACCTTCTATTAAGCTGTGAATTGATAACTGCTTCTAGTCGATTAAATTTCTGCTTTGACTGCTTTCTCTAAACGATCAGTTTCATCTTCTGTGTGTTTGAGTAAGTTATTCCAATCGTTTGGTGGATTACCACTGTCAAGCATTTTCTTAAAAACTCGATAAGCATCTGTATTACTGTTGTAGGCTCGCTTAGAGCTTTCATCGTTGACCCAAACAAAAACAATAACTTTACTTTCTTGGTGATATCGAAAAAATAGTCGATATTGTTGAAAAAACTTAGCCCTAAACCAGTGCTTGTATTCACTGCCCAGCGTAGTGCCTTGGCGATAATCACGACTCGTCGGATCTTGAGGAATCACATCAAACGCCAGTTTTGCTATG
>JBBRMC010000820.1:0-2068 GCA_038231055.1 Leptolyngbyales cyanobacterium | reverse complement strand
GTACAGGATGAACGGTCTGAGACGGTAATTGTCCCGTTGAAAGTGCAATACAAAAGCACCCCAACCCCAGTAATTCCAAGGCGGTCGCAACACCCAAACATTGAAAGAAGACGGTCGTTAAAACGACACGTTGGTTTTCCTCTCAGGTCTAAAGACGCTGAGTTTCCCACCTATCGCTAATCCCTATGACGTTCAATTGGTTCAATCGTAAATTTGATCAAAAGGCTGAAGAATCAAAGGCAGAAGACCCTGCTCAAGTTACGCCTGAACCAACGCCTACGGCACCATCAGAGCCACCTGCCGTAGACGAAAATTATTTGAGCTTTGCAAAAGCTGCTTACGAGAATATCAAGAAGCGTCAGCAACAGCAGCAAGAAGAAGACCCGATACCTGAAACGATCGAATCTCCTGAAGAGATGACAGAAGCCTTTGCTTTAGAGCAACCTGACACTTTGACGGAAACGGCTGAAGTATCCGACTCGTCGATCAATCCGATTGAAGAAACTCTCTCTCAACCCTCGCTAGATGGAATTTCTGTTGAGTCACTAAACCAATTTTTAGAGACTTTAGAGGGCGTTAAAGCCGATTTAGAAGCCGCGATCGAGACTCCTGAATCTCTTGAGCCATCCTCTGAAGCCGCTGCCCCGGCTGAGACCGTGCTCGAACCAGCGACTCCTCTACCATTTTGGGCGCAGTCTGAGGCAGATCGAGAAGCCCGTTTAGAGCGACTTCGCGCTACTGCGATCGAAGAAGAAGTCCCCGTTGCAGCCATTTCAACTCCCTCCACCGAGGCTGAAGAGGTTCCTGCCTTTGCCCTAGATGAAGGCTTTCTTTGGTCAACCGAAGTTTTAGCGGCTCAAGGTCGTCGCGCCGAAGACATCACCCTCGAAGAAATCACCTGGCTAAAACGCTTAAGGCAGGGCTTAGACAAAACCCGTCGAGGGCTGATCAATCAACTCAAGGCGATCGTGGGTCAAGGTCCTCTCAATCAGGATGCTGTGACTGAGATCGAGTCGCTGCTGCTGCAAGCCGATGCAGGTGTAGACGCGACCGACAAAATTATTGAGGCGCTGCAAACCAAACTGCGTGAAGAAGTGCTGCCCCCCGAACAAGCGATCGCTTATCTAAAAAAGTTATTGCGTGATCTGCTAGACAGTCCCCTTCAGTCTCATAACCCGGTGTTTGTGCCCGAAAAAGACACGCTAAATATCTGGCTAATTACAGGGGTCAATGGGGCAGGAAAAACGACGACGATCGGTAAACTTTCTCACATCGCACAGAAGTCTGGCTATCGCTGTCTAATTGCGGCTGCTGATACATTCCGGGCAGCGGCGGTCGAACAGGTCAAAGTCTGGGGTCAGCGCAGTGGTGTTGATGTCATTTCCAATCCCGGACAAAATACCGATCCGGCTGCCGTTGTATTTGATGGGATCGCGGCTGCTCAAGCGCGAGGCACTGAGTTATTGCTCGTTGACACCGCAGGGCGATTGCAGAACAAGAAAAACCTGATGGATGAACTTAGTAAGATTCGTCGGATCATTGACAAGAAAGCAGGCAATGCCAAAGTCGAGTCTCTGCTGGTTTTAGACGCAACCTTGGGGCAAAACGGTCTGAGACAGGCACGAGTCTTCTCAGAAGCGGCTCAACTGAGTGGGGTTGTGCTGACCAAGCTTGACGGCACTGCTAAAGGAGGCGTTGCCCTGGCGGTGGTTGAAGAATTGGGGTTGCCCATCCGATTTATTGGGGCAGGTGAAGGCATCGAAGATTTGCGCCCCTTCTCTAGCTACGAATTTGTTGAAGCGTTGATCAGTGGTTAGGAGCGTGAAGTTAAATAACCTAGACGATCGCAGAGGTTGTGGTGAGGGCAAATCTTCAGAGTTGTTGAATTCGCAGGTCTGAATGACATGGGATCAGAGTTAGAGCCACTCTAGTTATCAGAAAATCGGGGCACTCTGGGATCTGACAGATTGCTGCTTCCCCCTTGGAATCACCATCATATCCAATTAAATTTTACCTTTATGTTCGGTCTCGCTCAGTTGAGACTACAATTGCTTGAAATTATGGGCAT
>JBBRMC010000819.1:0-2068 GCA_038231055.1 Leptolyngbyales cyanobacterium | reverse complement strand
TGCGCCTCGGCAGACACCTGAGGACGACCTTTAGGAACCAGTTGAGCCGCCGCGATCGCTTGCTTATAAGATTTATCTGCCGCCCGTGTTTTAGCAATCTCTAAGATGTTGCGGCTCCAGCGATCGATATCCACTTGAGCTTGAGCATAGAGCGGATCACTTGCCGGAATCTGACTGGCGCGCTCGATCGCTTTACTCGCTTCAGACGCTGAAACTGGCTTAATAAATCCTCTGGCTTCATTGAGAATGGTTTGGCTGTCTTTGGGCGATGGGGCTGGTGCCGTCGCAGACGGTTTAGTCGTGGCTGGTTTGGTTGAGTTAGGCACGATCGCTTGATTGGGCTTAGGAGTTGTCACTATCTCAGAAGGAGGCACGATCGGCTGAGAATTAGTTGCTGTTTTCTGCCCCCAAAAGGTTGACCAATTGCGAACAAATACCCCTCCTAAGAGCAGCAGCAGAATTGCTCCACCCCCAAACAAAAGCCGTTCCCAAAACATCTGATCCCCCACTTCTATCTCTGACGAAGGACGGTCGCTCGGAGTCGCGACAGGCTTAGGGATTTGCGGAATCGGCGCAGCGCTAAGGCGATCGTGGTCATCGTCTAAAATGTCTGGATTTAGCTGATCGGGTAACGGTAGCTCAAGTCCTGTTGAGGGAGAGTCGGGCTGAGAATAGTCAGGTGGCAACTCGTAAGGGTTAGGCTGCGACGAGGCGAGGTCAGTGTCGTCTGGCGCGTCGAATAAGTTACCCTCTAGCGCAAACGGATTCGCCTCACCCGGAGTCCAGGAGTCTGTCTCTGTCGAATTAACGGGGGCGATCACGAGATTGAGTTGGTCTAAAGACGCGAGGGCAATTACTGGATCTTGAACGGGGCGATTGTTATGCTGACACAATTCTGGCAGACGGCTTTTGAGAAACTCTTCTAGATTTGCCAGTGTTGAGCATTGGTGACCGCGCAATCCTTCTAGCAAAGCGGCTGTAAACAAGCCGTGACCTAGCTCTGACGCTTCATGAGAAAACTGTTCAGGCTTGCTTGCCAAAATGGTTGAGATGCGAGCTTCACGGGCAAGCTCTGCGATCTGAAGTCCTACTTTCTCGCCTGAAAAGGCGGCTTGGCTGTGGTTAATATCCATCAACACCAAGATGTCTTGGGTCGGTAGCGCTTTGAGACTGTCGAACAACGCTCGTACAGGCACTCCCATGCCAGCGATATCTACTGGGTCAGCTTCGATCGGCAGCAAATAATCCTCTCCTTTCCAGCAAACTCCATAGCCGCTAAAAAATACCCAAACCAAATCGCCTGGCTGAATGAGTTCTCGACCAAAGTAGTCAAGCCAACCCTCAAGATTGCCACGACTGGGGTAGGTTGAGCGTCCGGTCACTGATGGAGAGGTGTCTGTGAACAGAATGCAGCGATTGGACAAAAATCCGGCTTCACTGACTAAACATTCACAGAGCGCTTGGGCATCTTGTTGTGCAAATTTCAAGGGCTGAAGAAACTGATAGTAATTGATTCCGACGGCGATCGCCCAGTGGTTAGCCATTCCAGACACCTCAAATGAATTAGCAAGTGCAACAAAGCGCAGTGAACCGAGATTTTTATCTTTAAACAGTTTGGTTTACCTCTATAAAAAGACTGAGCCAAACTGCCTAACTGCTGACATGATAGAAAAAAATATCTTTCTGGAACTAACATTAAAGACCAAGTTGTCGATTCTAGATTAGAGAATGTTTGAAAGCTTCATCTAGAAAGAATCTCTGGCACCCTAACCACTACCCAGGAGTTTGAAATGACTGTCGATCGCCACTGCCAACCGCTCTATCGATTTGCTAAACCCAGATTTACCGCGATCGGGGTCGCCGCGCTGCTAGGCGTAGCGGGGGGCGTTTGGTTTTTTGAAGGGGCGATCGCGCCGCAAGCCGTTCAAGCTTACACGACTAGGGTTGATGTGTCGCTCGATCGATTACCGAATGAAGGCTATGACGCTCTGATTAGGAGAGCCGATATTGTGGCGAGGGCAGCGGCTCAACGCAGCTTCGATCGAGACATTCTCACCAGTGATGTGTC
>JBBRMC010000818.1:0-2072 GCA_038231055.1 Leptolyngbyales cyanobacterium | reverse complement strand
CTGATGAGTTTGTGATCACCGTCTGCAATTTCACGCCTCAGCCTCACAGTCATTATCGAGTTGGTGTCCCAGAAGCCGGATTTTATACAGAGCTTCTAAACAGTGATGCTCGTGAGTATGGCGGCAGCAATATGGGAAACCTGGGAGGAAAATGGACGGAGGAATGGAGTTATCACAGTCGTCCCTATTCGATCGACCTCTGTTTGCCTCCTCTATCGACGCTGGTGCTGAAGCTCGATCGAGAAAAAACTCAAGCCGCACTCAAAGCACAAGGCTAGTCACAAGGGTTACCTATCTGTCCCGGACGGTTTTCTCCAGTCCGCATAGCTCCCAGCAAGGTTGAGACAACAACGCATCGCTTGACCTGGCTATTGGGGACAGAGAGCGTAACCCTTCCTAAATTTCCTTTGACTTCACCATAATGGTCAAATCGAACTCTATAAATGCCGTTGGATAGCAGCAGGGTTGTTTCTGGGTTGATTTGAACGCTTTCACCCAAACTGTTCCAAGAAAAACTGGCAGGATCGGTGAGCGTCGTTGGATGCATTGCCCACTCAGCTCTGCTGCCTTGTCTAAAGCTAACCTGATAATCAACCCGTTTTAGTTTCGCGGTCGTCTGCGCTTGACGCAAAACGTCAAACACTTGACTTTGGGCGGTGCTTAACCGTTGATTATTGAGAAACGCTAACCAAGAAGGTGCTGCAATGGCGGCAAGCAGTCCAATTAGAATGACAATTACCAGGAGTTCTATCAGAGTGAAGCCCTTGGGTAATCGAGATCGAGAAAGCTTTCTAGGGTAAAAACTCATGGAGAAACTCTACGGGTTACGAGTGTTGAGTTTAGAGTTCCCCAAACTATTTTTTTGCGTCAGCCAACTTACAAGTTACAGTCACCATCTTCGGCGGAGAGCATTGCCCCTAGCAGCGTTGTCACTCTGATGCAACGTTTAGGGCTGGTAGCTGTGTTGGCTTGAAGCGTTATGGTATAAGGCATAGAACTAATATTTGGATTGACATTGCCATAGGTATCAAAGATGATTGCGCCGCTAGTGGTTTCAGCGCTCCCGACAGGTTTTCCGGCGATTTTGATTGCTCCTGGCTTAATATCACTATTTCCTAAGACTTGCCACCTGCCATCTGCGGTGTTAACGCCACTGAGAACAGTACTCGGGGTTAAAGCGTTGTCGGTGACCGGGACGACGATTATTCTCGGCTTTTGAGCTGCGTTATCAAAGATGATCGCTCGGCTAACTTTGGTTCGTTTTGCTTCGGCTTGAGCTGATCGCAACACTTCAAAGGTTTGGTCTCGCGCTGTTGTAATGCGCTGTCTATTGAGAAATCCGACCCAGCTCGGAGCCGCGATCGCAAACAAAATCCCGACCATAATAATGATCACGAGAACTTCAATTAAAGTGAAGCCAGCGATCGAGGGGTTTGAACGGTTCCTCTTCTTCATATCCTTCTCCCAGTTGAGGCACGACAGCAAATGACTAGATTCTCTTGTCTAAAGAGCCGCGCGTCATCACACGGGTTTGCATTGAGATGGGAACATTACTCGCAGTGAGCGGAAGCCCAGGTCTTCCTGCCGCGTTGCCTTGTAGAAAGACAGAGACCTCCTGGTTTAAGTTGCCGTTGTTTTCTCCACCTTTGACACAAACATAGAAGCCTCTGTTGTTATTAGCCAAAGTTTGTGTTGGTGTGAGTACATAGCCAGGGGTCACGGGAGTCGTGGTCGGAACAGCCGGACAAACCGCATCGTTGGTTACGCTCGTCGATAAGCCTTTTTGATCGACAAAATCGACGAGCACTTGAGTATTGCTGCTGTCAGACGTTGGAGTTGTGCTGATTCGAGTGTCTGCTTGTTTAGCATCAAGAGGCCAACTCATAAAAGAGACATCTCCGCCTGCGGGAAAGAGCCAACCAGGTGTTATGGCACTAGCAGTTGCTGCACTAAAGCTATATTGGGGCATTTGATAGCGCGTAATTCTGGCTCTACCTTGCCATTGGTTGCCAGTAGCCCAATTTAAGGAATAAACGACCAGCGTATACATTCGACGCGAAACGCAGGGAATG
>JBBRMC010000817.1:0-2073 GCA_038231055.1 Leptolyngbyales cyanobacterium | reverse complement strand
TCATCGTGGCTTGTGTAACGTCGTTGAGGCACAGCAGCAAGTCTTTCACCTATCTCGCAACAGTCGAGTTCTTCAGTTCAGTTCCCTTAGTTTTGATGCGTCTATTTTCGAGATTGCTCTAGCATTTGGCTGTGGTGGCACGTTGTATATTCCACCTAAGTCGTCTCAGCTACCCGGAATAGCATTGGTGCATTTTCTAGAAGACAATGCCATTACCCATGCGTTGTTGACTCCGGCAGTGTTGGCTGTTCTCCCGTTTACTGAACTGCCTGATCTCCGGGTACTGATTACGGGCGGGGAAGCGTGTTCTAGCCAAGTGGTCGATCACTGGGCAGTCGATCGTCACTTCTTCAACGCCTATGGTCCGACCGAAACAACCATTTGGGCAACTATTGCTGAACTTTATCCAGGGGATAACCCCCTCACGATGGGTCGTCCCATTCTCAACACTCAGGTCTATATTTTAGATGCCTTCTTGACTCCGGTTGCTGCTGGAGTTCCGGGCGAGTTATACATTGGTGGTGCAGGGATGGCTCGTGGCTATCTCAATCGTCCAGAGTTGACAGCAGAGCGGTTTATCAGCACTCACTACTCAACCCTTTATAAAACAGGCGATCGAGCCTGTTATCGCACCGATGGAACGATCGAGTTTCTAGGTCGAATTGATACTCAAATTAAGATTCGAGGCGTTCGGGTAGAGTTAGGCGAAATCGAAGCAACGTTACAACGCCATTCAGCCATCCGAGATGCGATCGTCCTCGCCTCCGAGGAATCGTCTAGCGAGATGCGCCTGACTGCTTATTTCAGCCTCAATCATCAACAGGATCAACAAGCCGTTTTACAATCCCTGCAACCTCAACAGATTCAACACTGGCAAACCCTCTACGATCAAACCTATCAATCTCCCCGCTCCACTTCCCAATTCAACATCACAGGCTGGAACAGCAGCTACACGGGCGAACCGATTCCCCTTGAACAAATGCAAGAATGGGTCAGCGATCGCGTCCAGCAAATTCTTGCCTTCAAACCTAAGCGGATTCTAGAAATTGGCTGCGGCACGGGATTATTACTCTTTCAACTAGCGCCTCACTGCCAGAAGTATGTGGGGACTGACTTTTCAACTGTTTCTTTAGAGTCGATTCAGACTCAAGTCGATGCTCTCAATCTCCCTCAAGTCGAACTGCTGCACCGGATGGCAACTGACTTTGAGGGCATTGATGCGGCATCGTTTGATGTGGTGATTTTGAATTCGATCGTGCAGTATTTCCCAAGCGCGAATTATCTAATGCAGGTGCTTGAGAAGGCGATGCAAACAGTGGCGAACGGTGGCGTATTGTTTCTAGGTGATGTGCGGAGTCTGCCTTTACTGAACGCGTTTCATAGCTGGATGCAATTTTGTCAGGCAGACGCAGGCATGGAGCGCACCAAGCTTCAGCAACTCGTGAACCGATCGCGGTTTGAAGAGCCAGAACTGGCTATCGAGCCAGCGTTTTTTCAAGCCCTACGAGATAAATTTTCCCAAATTCGACAGGTGCAAATTCTCTTATCACGCGGTCGTAGTCAAAATGAAATGACGCAGTTTCGCTATAACGTTTTGCTGCACATAGGCGATAACGCTACAGATATTAATCAACCTACATTGAACTTATTCAACTCAATCCAATCCCACAACTGGAAGCTTAATCCGATCACGGTTGAAGAGGTTCAAAAAAATCTAATTGCAAATGAACCCCAAGTAGTCCATATCACAACTGTGAGTAACAGTCGGGTGGTTGATGCTGTCAAAATTGCAAACTGGCTATGTAATGGCGATGCGCCAAAAATAGTTGGACGAATGCGAGACAGATTGCAGAATTCTGATGAAATGGCAGTTGGCGCGATCGCTCCCCAAGATTGGTGGGATTTAGAGACAACGTTGCCTTACACCGTAAAAATTACCTGGTCAAACCAAGCCCATACAGGAGACTACGACGTTCTATTGATTCGGCATGGCGTGGGTGTAACCGTTGATTTACCCATGCTTCAGCGACGCGACTTATCGGGTCATCCCTACACGAACAATCCACTTCAGTC
>JBBRMC010000816.1:0-2078 GCA_038231055.1 Leptolyngbyales cyanobacterium | reverse complement strand
TCCAGCACGACTCATGCCTGCCGAAGAATCTTCTAATCAGCCCGAAAAAATCTATTTGCCTCGCACCAGCGAATCCGATGCGTTAAAGAAAATTCGTCATACGGCTTCTCACGTCATGGCAATGGCGGTGCAGAAATTGTTCCCCAAGGCGCAAGTGACGATCGGACCCTGGATCGAAAATGGCTTCTATTATGATTTTGATAACCCTGAGCCATTTACCGAAAAAGACTTGAAGGCAATCAAAAAGGAGATGATTAAGATCATCAACCGTAAATTGCCTGTAACCCGCGAAGAGATTAGCCGCGAAGAAGCTGAACGTCGCATTAAAGAGATTAACGAACCTTATAAGCTAGAGATTCTAGAAGGCTTGCAGGAGCCAATCACGCTCTATCACTTAGGTGAGCATTGGTGGGATTTGTGTGCAGGTCCTCACTTAGACAACACTGCGGAATTGAAGACAGACGCGATCGACCTTGAAAGTGTCGCCGGAGCTTATTGGCGCGGTGACGAAACTAAAGCCCAACTTCAGCGCATTTATGGCACCGCTTGGGAAACGCCTGAACAGTTGACCGAATATAAGCGCCGCAAAGAAGAGGCTCTTAGACGCGATCACCGCAAAATCGGTAAAGAACTCGGGCTGTTCATTTTCTCGGATCTCGTTGGTCCTGGCTTGCCGATGTGGACACCCAAGGGAACGGTACTGAGATCGACCCTCGAAACCTTTTTGCAAAAAGAACAAACTAAGCGTGGCTATCTACCTGTCGTCACGCCGCACATTGCCAGAGTGGATCTGTTTAAAACCTCTGGGCACTGGCAAAAATATCAAGAAGATATGTTTCCACTCATGGCGGATGATGACGAATCTCGCGCTAGTGAACAAGGCTTTGTGATGAAGCCGATGAACTGCCCGTTCCACATTCAGATCTATAAGAGTGAGTTACGATCGTATCGAGAACTCCCCATGCGACTCGCAGAGTTTGGCACAGTCTATCGCTATGAGCAATCGGGTGAGTTGGGTGGGTTGACCAGAGTGCGCGGCTTTACGGTCGATGATTCGCACCTTTTTGTCACGCCCGAACAGCTTGATTCAGAGTTTCTCAGTGTGGTGGATTTAATTCTGTCTGTGTTCAAGAGTCTGCAACTCAAAAATTTCAAAGCGCGTCTGAGTTTTCGCGATCCGGCATCTGATAAATATATCGGCTCAGACGAGGCGTGGGAAAAGGCGCAAGGTGCCATCCGTCGTGCTGTCGAGACGTTAGGAATGAGCTACTTTGAGGGCATTGGGGAAGCGGCATTTTACGGTCCCAAACTGGACTTTATTTTTAGCGATGCCCTCGATCGAGAGTGGCAACTCGGTACGGTTCAAGTCGATTACAACTTACCTGAGCGGTTTGATCTAGAATATGTTGCAGAAGACGGCACTCGCAAACGTCCGGTGATGATTCACCGTGCGCCCTTTGGGTCGTTAGAGCGTCTGATCGGCATTCTCATTGAGGAATATGCTGGAGATTTCCCCGTGTGGCTGGCTCCGATTCAAGTCAGATTGCTGGCGGTCGGCGAGGAGTTTCTGCCCTATGCCCAGCAAGTTGTTGAGCAGATGAAGGCGATCGGCATTCGGGCAGAAGTTGATCTAAGTGGCGATCGCTTAGGCAAATTGATTCGTAATGCTGAAAAAGAGAAAATCCCCGTTATGGCGGTGGTGGGTGCTAAAGAAGTCGAAGCCAATGCCTTGAGCATTCGGACTCGTGCTTCGGGTGAGTTGGGGTCGCTGCCCGTCGCCGAAGTCTTAGAACGGATGAAGGGCGCGATCGACCACTACACCAATTTCTAGTCTGATTCTTGTGCAGTTCTCATAGAACTCAGCAGCAATCAGGTTTAGATTTTTCCACAGCCTAAAGCCCTATCGTCTCGATCGAGCTTTCAATGCAAAATAAGGGTGCTTGCTCAAGCACCTTTGTAAATTTTCGAGCCAACTGTGCCTGGTTCTAGCAACCGTCGGGTGCAGTTCTAGACATCAGACTGAGCAAAAGAATTAAGATGTCCCAAAATTAGAGCGATCGGGCAACCACGATCTTTTC
>JBBRMC010000815.1:0-2082 GCA_038231055.1 Leptolyngbyales cyanobacterium | reverse complement strand
TATCTGTAGCATAACCTTAGATTTAAGGAAATGAAAAGAGGGCAAATGGAACGGCTGATCAAAGAGTGCCCAATCTTTAATCAGAGAAGTGAGAGCTTTTTCAATTTAGACGATCGAGCCGCCGCCATTCGCACCGCAATTCTGCAAGCTCAACCTGGAGACGGGGTGCTAATCGCAGGCAAAGGACACGAAGATTATCAGATTTTGGGCACTGAAAAGATTCACTTTGACGATCGAGAACAAGCCAGAGCCGCCCTCATAGAGCGACTTGCTTAAAAGATGGCTGCTACGACTCAAAGTAATGCGGTGTAAAGCTACCATGTAAGCCGTAAGGAACATGATGCTTGAGATGGAGACGAGCGATCGCGCCCTTTTCTAAATCTTTGGCATCTAGAATGACAACATCGGTGCGATCCTTTTCACTGTCATAGACCATCGTAAACAGCCAGCCATCATCCTCAGCGCCTTCAACCTTCGTATAGAGTCCTGACTCACCCGCTGCCGCACGAGGCACAAACACAGGTTCGCCCACATACCCATTCGGTGCATCGCTCCAGATTTGACGATCGCCTGACTCGACATCGATTTTTAAGATCGCCTGAAGCGGGGCATTTCCTTCTGAAGTGTGAGCGGCTCCCATGTAGATATAGCGATGCTTACGTCCCGCCAACGCAGGATGAATAAAGGGAAACTCACAGCAGCGAGACTCAATCAACTGACGCTCGATCGCTTGAGTCTCTAAATTGATGTGAAACCGCCACAACTGACCAGGGGTAAGCGCATTGAAATCAGTTTCACGATAATCAGCTCCCGATTCGACAGAGGGCAAATTCTCATAACAGATCGAGTCCATCACGATTTCGCCATCTTGCTCATAGGCATTTGCGTGATGAAAGACAAAGCCAGACTGAGTTTCAAGAATGATAGGTTTGGGGCGTGATGCAGCATCACGAGGAATCACAATCACCTGCGTCGGCTTGTCGGGCTGAAACTTAATACATTCACCGGGCGATCGAGTTCCCAACAAAAACGGCACCGGGTTAAATGCCACAGGATTCTGAAAAAAGATGCAATAGTTGGGCGTAATCGCAAAATCGTGAATGAAGGCAAACCCTGGCACCGGATAGTTATGCTGACGGACAATGTTGCCTGCCAGATCTAACTCATAAATATTGATCGTAAAAGACAGTCCTGCTTTGATTGAGAAGTTGACCAAACAGGGGGCACCGCTATCGAACTGAGAAGCTGGATCAATCCAAGGATGGGCTGCAAAAGGTGCACCGGGCTGCAAGGCTCCATCAAAATATTCTTGTCCTAAAGTCTCTAATGTTCGTGGGTCAAGACGATGAGGTTCTGCCGCTTCCCATAGGGCAAGCAACTTTCCACCCCAGTAGAGAATTTGAGTATTTGCAATATTTTTAATTTTGGTATCGAAAGCATTGGCTAGCCAGCCTCCTGGCTTTTGTGTCCCAAATACACCCCGATAGAGAATCCTTTCCGCTTTCTGTTCTGCTACATAACCTTCAGTGCGAACAAAGCGATTGCGAAAGTGTGCCCGTCCATTTTTGATGGCGATCGCACACACCATTCCATCCCCGTCAAACGGATGTTGAATCTTCTGTCCGCTTACATCTAAGAGTCCCGGTCCGTTACGAAATAGTGTGCCGCTTAATTCTGATGGAATTTGTCCTTCTACGTCATCAATCCAGTACTCATATTCTTGTTTGAGAGAGCGATATCCTTTTTGCCACTCTTGAGTGTTGTAAGACGTAATCGGAACTGTTGAGGCGTGTTCACCAAGCTGAAAACTTTTCATAACTATTTGTGATTCAGAGCGTTAGTTTTGAATTGTCTTGTATGAGCCGAAAATTTTTAACCAATGCCCTATGGCAATTCAAAGTCATTGGCTGGATAGTCTTCCAGCCTGTAAAAGCGGGGTATCCATCCCACCTCTACAACTGAAGTGAAACTACTAAAACCTGATTCATCTGTTACCAGGTTAATCAGTTGATTTCTCGATGACTACATCTCGTCTGCGAGGGGGTACCAACTCTGATACTAAGTCTGGCAAAAGTCCTAGAG
>JBBRMC010000814.1:0-2082 GCA_038231055.1 Leptolyngbyales cyanobacterium | reverse complement strand
GCTGCTAGTCACGATTCTGGTTCGACTGATTTTGGATGGAACGCAAAGCTATCTTGTGCAAAAAGTCGGTCAGCGCATCACCGCGGGCATTCGCAGCGATCTCTTTGATCATGTAACGTCGTTGGCGGTTCGGTTTTTCGATCGCACTCCCGTTGGGCGCTTGATTACTCGTCTCACGAGCGATGTCGAAGCGCTAGGAGAAGTCTTCTCGACGGGCGCGATCGGGGTCGTCAATGACTTATTTTCGATCCTGGTGATTACGGTGCTTATGTTTGCTCGACAGTGGCAACTGGCAACCCTGCTGGTGCTGATGCTGTTACCCGTGACAGGACTGATTATTTATTTTCAGCAGCAATATCGCAAGGCGAACTATAAAGCGAGAGAAGAGTTGTCTTCGCTCAACTCAATGTTGCAAGAGAACATTACGGGGATCGGCGTAGTTCAACTGTTCCGTCGGGAGAAATTTAATGGCGAACTATTTCGCACGGTTAACAAGCGATACATTCATGAGGTTGATCGGACGATTTTTCATGACTCTGCGGTGTCCGCCACGCTGGAGTGGATTTCTCTCGTTGCGATCTCTGGGGTTCTAGCGATTGGCGGCTGGCTCGTGATGAATCGACAACTCGATTTTGGGTTGTTGTCTACATTTATTTTGTTTGCCCAACGATTGTTTGATCCCCTGCGTCAGTTTGCTGAGAAGTTCACCGCGATTCAAGCCGGGTTCACGGCAGTTGAGCGAGTCAGCGACATTATGAACGAACCGATCGAGATCCGCGATCCTGAAAAAAACCACGAGAGTAAGGGAGCCGACTCAACGCTCGAAACGTTTAATGTTCCAGGTGAAATCCGCTTTGAGCACGTTTGGTTTGCCTACAAGCAAGACGAATATGTTCTCAAAGATTTAGATTTCACCATCCGTCCTGGTGAGAAAGTCGCCTTAGTCGGACCGACCGGAGCCGGAAAAAGCTCTATTATTCGTCTGTTAAGTCGCCTTTATGAGCCAACTAATGGACGGATCTTGCTCGATGGCGTTGATATTCGTCAACTGCCCCAAGCAGAACTGCGGCGGCGCATGGCAATCATTTTGCAAGACGGGTTCCTGTTTGCGGGTGATGTCAAGAGCAATATTACGCTCGGAGAAACCTACACGTTTGATCAGATTCGATCGGCGGCTGAAAGTACTAATGTGGCGGGTCTAATCGAGCGGCTGCCCCAAGGCTACAACACGATGCTGCGCGAACGGGGCACGAATCTTTCTGGTGGACAAAAACAACTGCTGGCATTTGCGCGGGCTGCTATTCGCGATCCCCAGATCTTAGTCCTGGATGAGGCGACGGCAAACCTGGATGTGGGCACCGAATCGCTGATTCAAGAAGCTCTAGAACGATTGCTAGAAGCCCGTACCGCAATTATTATTGCTCACCGACTTTCGACGATTCGCAACGTCGATCGCATCTTAGTTCTCAAGCGAGGGCAGCTTGTCGAGTCTGGCAGCCATGAAGAACTGCTCCGTCAAGGTGGACTTTACGCGAGTCTTTATCAATTACAGATGTTAGAAAGCTGATCTTTCTGGATGATTTCTAACCCTGCTGTTTTGTTTGTATAAATTGCTCGATATCTGCCACTGCTTGCTCTAGCAAATCGAGATTGATTTCTACTGAAGTCTTAGGCGGGGGGTTGATCACCGCTTCAACCACTTCTGGCTCGGGAGTAGCTTGACCAGCCTCAGAGCAGAGGGCTTCTTGAAGTTCATCAAGCGATTCAATAAATGCTCTCGCTGCGGCACGTCGCGCGTTTTGCTGTTGCAGATCCATCATGCTTGGCTCCAAATTCAAGGATCAAAACCTGAGGCTGTTTGAGCTTAAATCAAAATCGACTATCAAAAAACGATAGACACCTCAGCCTTTAGGTTTCGTTGATCACAGTTTCATCACGCGTCTACCCAGATCAGAGTGCCCAATCTAAATCAAATCGTTTCATCATGATTTAAACTCTGCTGTTGATAATAACTTCATAACGATTCATTGCCTTCAAAATTTAGCTTCTTTCGCAGGCTCTTGCTCGAAAGGTTGTCTGATC
>JBBRMC010000813.1:0-2084 GCA_038231055.1 Leptolyngbyales cyanobacterium | reverse complement strand
GAAAAACTTTTGAGGAACTCAAATTATGCGTGCAATGATTTTAGAAGCACCCGGTCAATCCCTACTCCTTGCTGACTTGCCGGTGCCAACCCCCCAACCTCAGCAAGTGTTGCTCCGTGTTCATACCTGCGGAGTCTGCCGTACAGATTTACATATAGTGGATGGAGATCTACCTTCGCCCAAACTCCCCTTAGTGCTTGGTCATCAGATTGTCGGGACAGTTGAGGCGATTGGGGAGCAAGTAAAGCAATTTGTCGTGGGATCTCGCGTCGGCGTCCCTTGGTTGGGTCATACTTGTAATCATTGCCGCTACTGTCTCACTGGTCGTGAGAACCTATGCGATTATGCTGAGTTCACTGGCTACCAAATCAACGGCGGTTATGCGGAGTACACCGTTGCCGACGAGCGCTTTTGCTTCCCTATTCCAGAGGGTTACTCCGATTTACAAGCTGCACCATTGTTATGTGCTGGGGTGATTGGCTATCGCTCCTATAAAATGACAGGTGACGCCCAAAAGCTGGGCTTATATGGATTTGGTTCAGCTGCCCACATTTTAATACAGCTAGCGAGTCATCAAGGGCGGCAAGTTTTTGTTTTTACCCGCAAGGGCGACAATGAAGGACAACAATCTGCCCGTCAGTTGGGAGCAGTGTGGGCTGGTGGCTCCGATCAGTTACCTCCAGAGCCTCTAGATGCTGCAATTCTTTTTGCACCGACAGGTCAGCTTGTCCCTGCTGCCCTGAGAGCGGTTGCGAAAGGTGGGGTCGTTGTCTGCGCCGAGATTCACATGAGTGATATTCCGGCATTTCCGTATGAAATTTTGTGGGAAGAAAGGGTGCTGCGTTCCGTTGCCAATCTAACTCGTAAAGATGCCGAAGAGTTTCTGGTATTAGCTCCCGAAATTCCCATTCACACGGAGGTGCAGGCTTTTCCCCTCAGTGCAGCAAACGATGCCATTAATGCTGTACGTAGTGGCAAGATTAATGGTGCAGCTGTGTTAGTCGTAGGGTAAACTTGCCGACTGATGAGTCATAAAACGAGGAAGCAGCTAGGTTTTAAGCTATGTGCGGTACGAGTTTTTCGGTTGTCATGTAGACCGCCCGCGCCTGTGCTAGTAACTGGTCTTCGGTCATGTGTTGTTCGTTGACTATGACCGTACCGATTACTTTCAAAGCGATATCTGGGTGATGTTGTTTGAGATCGACCAGGAGATGTTCCATCGCGCTGCTTGCTCCAGTCGAACTACCAAAAATTAGAATCTTCTCTGCACCTCTGAGTGTCTGTGCTACCGCTTCATAGAAAGATTTGAGTTCCGGCTGTCGCTGATGACCGTCAGCCTCATTGCCCACATAATATAGATGCCGACGTAAACCATCTGGATCGTAAGGTACGATTCGCTCTGGCACTTCGCCGTGCAGTTCCGTCTGATAAATCCGAGCTTCACGATGATCGATAACTACCAGTAAGTGGGTACCATCGGCGACAGTCTGAGGTGAGGGCACAGCTGATCGCTCTAGGAAGTGACGAATCTTCATCAGTTCTTCGATGTCAGATAAATCTTTGTGCTTCGGGGGATGAACTGTTAGCGTCTCGCCATGCCGCGTAAATCTCAGATTGCCATTATGCTCCTCCTCTACTTCCGAGATCGAGTTGAGCATTGAGCGCACATCATGCCACTGAAGGTTTCGGGCGGCTGGGTGTTGAAAGATGGCATTGTAAGTGTTTTGATGAGTTCCGGACATCTGGATATCCATTATTTTCTCCTTTTAACTCCTGCTGGTTATTGAGTGTGGATTATGAAACATTGGGTGCTATTTAAGCTGAACTCAGCATTATTCAACTCTTATCAACTAGCTTGTAGCTTGATCAACGTTTTTGTCTCAGCAGCATCACTGATCCAAAGTGCTATCATCTGACCATTCGAGTTTTGTCCCGTTAAAATTTCAGTGGGTGCATCGATCGTGTGAGCGTAAGTCACTTCATCTTTACCCACTTCAATCACCAAATCATCACCTTTGCCAAGGCGATCGTAAATTATCGCTCTTAAAGGTGCGTTCTGAATCAGCACTTCATCACCGAGTTCT
>JBBRMC010000812.1:0-2089 GCA_038231055.1 Leptolyngbyales cyanobacterium | reverse complement strand
AACCCAGTTCCTAGAAACGGCATTGTGGTCGATTACGACACGCTTGATACGTTGATTGAAAGCAAACTCGACGGTACTTCCTATCGTGTTTTCTTCGTTCTACAAAAAGCGCTTCGACTCCGAATGCAACTGAGCGCCGACGAGATCATGCAACGGGCCAGCATTTCTAGATCTGCCTATCGCAACGCCGTCACCAAACTCGGCGAAATCAAACTTCTCCCCGACTGGATCACCATCCAACGAAAAGCCCACCCAGAGCGGGACGTAAGAGACAGACTTCAATCCCAACTCGGCGGCAAAGTCGAAGCCTATACAAAATACGGCCTGATCGATTTGCTAACTGAAACAGAACTGATTGAGATTAAAACGGTCGATCGTTGGAAAGATGCGATCGGTCACATCCTGGCCAAAAGCAACAAATACCCAACCCACGCCAAACGCTTACACCTCTTCGGTCCCAAGGAGCCAATCTTAGAGACGATCGAAGAAGTCTGCACCCCGCACAGCATCCGCGTCACCTTTGAAAAAGTCGATCTTCCTAAATCTCCCTTAATAACAGGGACTAAGAGTTAGAAGAACCTCTCAATTCAACCCCTAGCTCCATTTACAAGAGAGTTAGGGGAATTTCTACCAACCAAATAACGCCGGAATAGGACTCGACTCAACGATCGGATTTTCAATCTCAGGCGCATCACCAATCCGAGTTTCCGTACAAAACGTCGCCGTACTAAACCCACCAAACCGTTTCACCGTACTCGTTCTCACCCGCGTGTAATCATTCGCAAACCAAAACCGTTCCCGCGAACTCATCGTCTCGTACTCCGTAATCAACACCAACCCATCCTCCTCATCCATCTCATACCGCCCCACCACCGGGACAATTTCCGCATAGCCTTTCTCTCTTAAAAGCCGTCCCGATCGCCCCGTCGCATCATCCGGCACCAACGCAAACACCGTCTCCCCCGCGTGCTGCTCATCATCCGCCTTATCCCATTGCATGGTCCCTTGCCAACTCACATACGCCCCACCGATCGCCAACTTTGGATCAATCTCGTGCATCTCACACAGCGCCGCAATCTTCGGATTTTCACAGGTATAAGCATCCACCGTAATCTCAGAACCGCCCTTCTCCGCCCGCTTAAACGCCAAATGATGCGTCGTCCGCTGCGACTTCCACACGCCTGAACTCTTTTGGAAAAACTCTAAAGCATTCATCGGCTGAGATACGGGCTGAGATAGCTGAGATGTAAGTTGTGACATCGATTTAAACCTGAAAATGAGAATTGCAATAAATCGAACTCCACCGCCTAAGACCAGCCAGGAGTAACTTCTCTATCCTAACGCCCCAAACAGAGCCGATTCCAGTCCCGATAATTTTTGTTTGATTTATGAGGGAGCCATAACGTTTTGTTAAACAGTAGCGATCGTTACTAAAGGAATATGGACACGTTGTCAATCTATTTGCTATAGTCATTTACAAATCGTTAAATAAATGCGATTTTCCAAGTTTCCAAGGATCTCCCTTCCAATCAAAAAAGACCTTGGTTTTCTGATCGATCGCTCTCGATTGCTGTTTTTAAGCCCAAAATTCCCTTAAGCAAGGTTTGATACGTCTACGTTTTGCTCTCTGTGAGGAGATACAGCCATGGACCTACCTTTGACCCTAAACCTAGAACAACAGTTCAATTTAAAGGTCTACCAAGATCAAATTCGCAGCATGAGCCAAGACCAAGCTCAAGATGCGCTACTTGAAGTGATGCGCCAAATTATGATCAAGGACAATGTGATTCGTCATCTGATGAAAGCTACGCTCTAGTCTGGGATTTAGAGTTCAATCTAGAACGGCGTTGGCTCCAGTGATTGGTTTCAATCTCCTCAAAAGTCTTGTCAGTGGCTCCCTTCGATCGCACGATTGAGGGAGTTTTTTTATGAATTTGGCTAAAATTATGAGTTTAGATGCGCTGTTCGACCAACTGAAACACCCGAATCCAAATCTCCGCGATCGGGCTGCTCTAGAAATTGCTGAAAAACGAGACGAGACTACGATTCCTCGACTGATGGAAATTTTGAATGCGGAAGATGTGATGTT
>JBBRMC010000811.1:0-2092 GCA_038231055.1 Leptolyngbyales cyanobacterium | reverse complement strand
CGCTTTTGCCGCGACTTTCGCCTCGTCTAAACTCTGGAACTGCGAAAAATCCACTCCGGTTTTCTCTTGAACGATCTCGTGCATCGTGACTCTGCGCCAAGGAGGAGTTAGATCAATGTCTTCACCCTGGTAAGTAATCTTTAAAGTCCCTAAGACTTCTTGCGCGACGGTGGTGACGATCGCTTCAGTCAGCGCCATCATGTCGTTGTAGTCGGCGTAAGCCTGGTAAACCTCGATCGTGGTGAATTCTGGATTGTGCCGCGTGGAAATGCCCTCGTTTCTAAAGATGCGACCCAGTTCAAAGACTTTCTCAAAGCCTCCCACGATTAAGCGCTTCAAGTGCAACTCAGTTGCGATGCGGAGATAAAGCTCCATCTCCATCGTGTTGTGATAGGTAGTAAACGGACGCGCATCCGCTCCTCCCGCTTCTGACAAAAGAACGGGCGTTTCGATTTCGATGAATCCTTGCTGATCTAAATATCGACGAATTCCGGCGGTGATCAGAGCGCGACGACGAAAGGTTTGCCGCACTTCGGGATTCACAATCAAATCAACATAGCGTTGACGATAGCGTTTTGCAACATCGGTTAAACCGTGCCATTTGTCGGGCAACGGCAGCAGTGATTTAGTCAACATCACATAGTCATTGACGTAAACCGAGAGTTCGCCTTTTTCGGTGCGCTTGATGGTGCCGTTTGCGCCGATGATGTCACCCGCATCAGTGAGTTGCTTGAGATGATCAAACGCTTGGGGGTCAGCGTCGCCCATGTTGGCTTGAATGCGTGTCTTGTCGAGATAAAGCTGAATCGTGCCCGTCTCATCTTGCAGTGTGAAAAATGCCAGCTTGCCGAAGACGCGCCGCGCCATAATTCTGCCAGCGATCGCGACTTTGATTTCGACTTCTTCACCACTCGCTAAGTCGGCATATTTTTCCTGCAATTCGGCGGCGTGGTGAGTTGATTGCCACCCATATGCGTAGGGGTTTACGCCCAGTTGTTTGAGTTGCTCAACTTTTTCAAGGCGAGTAGCGCGAAGATCGTCTGACATAACTTAAAAATTCCTGGATGTGCCGCCAAGGGGCTGATAGCAGTTTTCCATTATACCGGGGAGTCTGCGGCAGCGTGAAGGAACCTTTCCTGTTTGGGAGCGATCGCAGTCCGAGATGAGTGCAGCCGTCAAAACACAGGCAATTTTGTCCAAGGTGTCGCCTGTGATAAACGTGGCTGCCTGAAGGAAAATTTACCAAAGTCACGACTGAACTAAGCGGCACGAGCGCTGCCTATAGGATGCGCGATCGTATTTATAAAAGCAAATCAGAATCGGCACACTAACCTTCGACAGATGCCGTAGACTGAAGTGTGAATTTGCGAAAGGGAACGGACGATGCGGCTATCTCAGATGCTATTTGTCACGCTGCGGGAAGACCCTGCGGAGGCAGAAATTCCCAGTCACAAGCTATTGCTGAGGGCTGGCTATATTCGTCGAATCGGCAGTGGTATCTATGCCTATTTGCCACTCATGTGGCGTGTGCTGCAAAAAGTTTCCCAGATTGTTCGCGAAGAAATGAACGCGGCGGGTGCGCAAGAATGTCTGCTGCCCCAACTCCAACCTGCCGAGCTTTGGCGTGAATCGGGACGCTGGGACACCTACACCAAAGCCGAAGGAATTATGTTTGCCTTAGCTGATCGCCAACAGCGCGAACTCGGTCTAGGTCCAACTCACGAAGAAGTGATTACGACGATCGCCCGTGACATGATTCGTTCTTATCGTCAGTTGCCTCAAAATCTCTATCAAATTCAAACCAAGTTTCGTGACGAAATTCGTCCTCGGTTTGGCTTGATGCGCGGTCGAGAATTCATCATGAAAGATGCTTACTCATTTGACGCTGACGAAGCGGGAATGAAGCTGACTTATGACAAGATGAACCAGGCATATCACAATATTCTCAGACGCTGTGGGCTGAAATTTCGAGCCGTCGATGCTGACTCGGGCGCGATCGGAGGGTCAGGATCTCAAGAATTTATGGTGCTGGCAGACGCAGGTGAAGACGAAATTCTCTACACCGATGATGGCAACTACGCTGCTAACGTCG
>JBBRMC010000810.1:0-2103 GCA_038231055.1 Leptolyngbyales cyanobacterium | reverse complement strand
TGAGTACAACAAAGCGACCACGATGATGCTTGTTTTACTAGGAGTTGTCACTGCGATTGATATAGTCAGTAGCCAGTTTCGGCGGCGATTAGACACCTTGTGAGCTAACGAGAAAATCGGATCTAATAGGCTGTCAGGCTATGATTGAGTCCACAATTTCTAGTGCCTTCGATCGGGTAAAGCTCTTTGCTCTACATGATGTGAAATCTGCTCGTTGTCTTCGTCCATACTTAATGGAATGGGCAGTATTGTATCTAGAGAATGAGTGCACATCAGCATCTCCGCGCCTTGTAGTAGATGTCAAACCTCGTTACTCTCTTTATTCTGATATTATCCACTATTAATCAGCAGGCTCATGATGCACTATCTCGGACAACAAATCGAGCTGACTCAAGAAACCTCTGGGTGGGTTGGCATTTGGTGGCACTCAGCCGGATATCGCGTAGAAATGGGATTTTTCCCGACTGCGACGGCTGCTTGGAATGCGGTCGTTGAACTCATTCAGCGTGATTTTGCGGTGAGAGCGCTGTTGGAAGTCGTCGAAGAATGGCTGGACTTGGAGCGGATCAGCGATCGTGAATACAGCATTAGCGCTGAAGCATTAATTGAGTCTGTAATCGCAGTCGAAGGCTAATTTTAACGAAGATAATCAGGAACCTCTGACGGAACAATCCACTGATAGAGGGTAGCAGTTTCTTCAAGAGTTCGCACAACTTGAATTTGATGGGGTTGCCAATCTCCCATATCAAAATCGTGCGAGAGGATGCGAGTCCCTGGTTTGAGTTGCTGCAATAGCCTAGGGCGAAGTCTAAGATTCAAGTGAGGAAGCAGATAAAGCACCACGATCGTGGCTTCATGAAAGTCGCTTTCAAACAGATTTTGTTGAAGGAAGGTGACTTGCTCACTGACTCCTGCTTGGTTAGCATTCTCGATCGCCTGACTAATTCTCTGGGGGTCGATGTCAATGCCTACGCCTCGCGTCCCAAATCGTTGTGCAGCCGTGATTACGATGCGCCCGTCTCCACTCCCCAAGTCATAAAGAAGGTCAGATTCGCTAATCTCTGCTAACTTCAGCATTGCCTCAACCGCTTCTTGAGGCGTGGGTAAATAGCCAATATCTGGCTTATGGAGGGGCACGACAAAGCGTGAATCTTGCATGACTATTCCTGAGAGTTAACTGAGTTCTTGGGCAAGCGGAAGACGACGACTTGTTTTGTGTTTAGCTGTAGTTTTAGCAAACAGCTTACTCGCGTCTTTAAGGTCTACGTTGCCGCCACTGATGATCACCCCAATTCGGGCATCTGGTACAGAAATAATGCCTTCCAGTAGAGCAGCAGCAGCCAAGGCTCCAGTGGGTTCTACCACAATTTTGAGGCGTTCCCACAGAAAGAACATTGTTCGTGAAAGGGCAGCATCAGAAACCGTCACCATATCATCTACGTAGTTCAAAATTAGGGGAAAGGTGAGTTGACCGAGCGATCGAGTTCGAGCACCATCCGCGATCGTTTGAGGATCTTCAACCACTTGCAGTGTTTTGCTATAGAACGATCGGGTGGCATCGTCTGCCCGCTTCGGCTCTACGCCCACAATTTGGCAGTTGGGAGCCAGAGCATCAGTGGCGATCGCGCATCCTGACAGCAATCCACCGCCTCCACAGCAAACTAGCAGCACATCTAACTCGCCCACATCTTCGATCAGTTCTTTTGCTGTGGTACCTTGTCCGGCGATCACAGGCGCATAGTCAAAGGGTGGAATCAGCGTCAGCGATCGCTCGTCAGCAATTTGTTGGGCGATTTCTTCACGCTTTTGGGTGGCTCGATCGTAGAAAATAATTTCTGCCCCATACTCACGGGTTGCTGCTTGCTTGACCGCAGGCGCATCGTTGGGCATCACGATCGTTACTGAAATATTGAGAAGATCGCCCGATCGTGCCAGCGCCTGAGCATGATTACCAGACGAAAAGGCTAAAACACCTCGTTTTTTTTGCTCGTCAGATAGTTGAGATAAGGCGTTAAACGCTCCGCGAAACTTAAACGAACCCGTGCGCTGGAAGTTCTCACACTTAAAGAAAACCTGACTTTTGGTGCGTTGGTTAACAGTTGT
>JBBRMC010000809.1:0-2106 GCA_038231055.1 Leptolyngbyales cyanobacterium | reverse complement strand
TGACTGCCCACTGCCCGATCAGAAAAATCAACAGCGATGCCCCTGACAAGATGGCGATCGCCGGAATCGCATTCGCCGTTGCCCATCGAGTGAATGCTTGTTTTGCAGTCTGCTGTTCGGTGATCTGGAGTTGGTCAAGTGCGTCCGATCGCTGCTGCAACTGATAAAGCTTGGTCAATGCCTGATAGCGAAACCAGCCATTCAGATTTTTAGTGATTTGCATCTCTGCATTGGGCAACAGCAGTGGCGGCTGACTCCACAACCCTGATAGCACCTCTGCCGTGATTGCTGTCGAATCAGAACGCTCTTTCACAGCAGCCCAGGTTTTCAGCGCTTCATTCACCTGTCCCTGTTGGGCTTGCAGAAGTCCAACTCGCAGTTCTAATTCTTTGAGGAGTGACTTTTGCTTGATGAGTTGCTGAGTCGTTGTGGCAGACTTGCCGAGTACAGGCGTTTTTAGCTGAGATTTTTCTAGGGTTGCCTCGGCGTTGGCAATACCTTTTTGAGCCGTGTCCTGCGCTTTTTCGTAGCTTTCTAGCGCTGACTTGATCGGGTTATCAACCGGGAGCAGCTTTTTATCACCAGGCGGATCGCCTTGCCACTCAGAGGCTTGCAGCAGCAAATCTGTTTCATAGAGTTCTAAGCGGCTGTTGAACTGGGGTTGACTCCAGCTATTGACCAAATCGCTCACCACAAAGACGATCGCCAAAATCGTCAGTGCACCCAAAACCAACCGCTTCAAGGTCATGAATTCCCCCATCTATTTGCATCGATGCCTCATCGTCAAACTTAACAGAATTGGCGATCAGAACGCTGGACAGGGTAAAATCTTCCTGACTCGAAACTTTACCCAATGGAGGATTTCCCTTTGACTACTCGCGTCATCATCGTCCGTCACGGCGAGAGCAGCTATAACGTTGAGCAGAGAGTGCAAGGACATTGCGATCTGTCGCGGTTGACTGCCAAAGGGGAATCGATGGCAGTGCAGGTCGCCACTGCTCTAAAAGGAATCTCTCTTGATGCGGCTTATAGCAGTCCGTTAATGCGGGCAAAGCACACGGCAGAGCTGATCCTGTCCAATTCTGATCAGGAGCCTGATCTGCAAACTAGCCAAGACTTAAAAGAAATTAGTCTGCCGCTCTGGGAAGGGTTGCTGTTTAACGAAGTCGAGGAGAAATTTCCCGATGAGTATCAGGCTTGGAGAAAGCAGCCCCATCTGCTGAAGATGAGCGTATCGGATGAGAACGGCACTGTCGATTTTTTCCCGGTTGCAGACATTTATGAACAGGCGCGGCAGTTTTGGCGAACAACTCTGCCTCACCATGCCGGACAGACAATTTTAGTCGTGGCTCACAGTGGCATCAATCGGGCGTTGATTAATACGGCGATCGGACTTCAGCCCGAAGATTATCAGCGCTTCCAAATCTCAAACTGCGGTATTAGTATTCTCAATTTTTCGAGTGAGTTTGGGCAACCCGTGCAAATCGAGTCGTTAAACATCACGTCTCATTTGGGTGAACCGCTGCCACCACGCAAGTCTAAAAAGGCACTGCGATTGTTATTGGTGCGACATGGTGAAACCGAGTGGAATCGGCAAGGACGCTTTCAGGGACAGATTGATGTGCCTCTGAATGAGAATGGACGATCACAAGCCGCTCAAGCGGGTGAATTTCTCAAATCGGTGCAAATCGATCAAGCAATCAGTAGCTCAATGCTGCGTCCTAAAGAAACCGCAGAAATTATTCTTCAGCATCATTCTCAGCTTCAACTCAACCTGCGAGATGACTTGAGAGAAATCAGTCACGGCTTATGGGAAGGGAAGTTTGAAGCCGAAATTGAGCAGTCCTATCCCGGTCTGCTGCATCAGTGGCAGCAGCGCCCCGAAACGGTGCAAATGCCCGAAGGCGAGAATTTACAGGACGTGTGGGATCGGGCGATCGCGGGCTGGCAAGCCATCCTCAACGAAGCCGCAACTCATGCGGCTGATAAACCCTACACGGTTTTAGTGGTCGCCCACGATGCCATCAATAAAGCGATTCTCTGTCACGTCGCTGGCGTGGGTGCCGAGTCTTTCTGGAACTTCAAGCAAGGCAACGGAGCCGTCAG
>JBBRMC010000808.1:0-2109 GCA_038231055.1 Leptolyngbyales cyanobacterium | reverse complement strand
CGAATGTAGGTGAGTGGCTCAATTTGGAGTAACCCATGCTCGATCAATTCTTCGTGACCGCGCCGCCAATGTTCGGGTTTGCCTGATGAGTCTTGAGTGCCCAAAATCAGATCGAAATTGTCATAAAGGGGCTGCATCCAGGGAGCAATTTTTTCGTTGACATCTCCAGGCAAGAATCCCAAGTCTTTTCCCATCGGCACCACCGGACGAGAGATGAGCAAGCGACTATAAAGCCGCTCATCAGCAACTTTTTGCAACCCTGCGGCGATCGCTAACAGGGTTTTTCCAGTTCCGGCTTTGCCAACCAGCGTCACTAGCGGGACGGTATCTCGCAACAGCAAATCGAGGGCAAAGCTCTGCTCATGGTTCCGAGGGCTAATGCGCGACACGCCACCGCGAGAGAGTTTGGTGATCGGCACGACTTTGCCACTGATTCCCTCAACGATGCCGAGGGCGGTGTGATTGGGGTTTGACTCATCAATCAGCATCAAACCTTGATTTGGAAAGAAATCGCCCACGACGGTGACTCCTCCAAACCTAAACAAGCGATCGATGTCTTCTGGGCTGACCATCACTTGATCCATGCCGACGTAAAGATCATCAACATCGACTTTATCGGTTTTATAGTCTTCGGCAGTTAGCCCAAGGGCATCAGCTTTGATTCGCAAATTAATGTCTTTGCTCACCAACACGACCGGACATTGACATTGCCGTTTTAACTCTAAAGAGACGGCAAGAATAGCGTTATCGGCTTTGTCGCCTTCTAACTCTGGCGGAAGTTCTAATAGGGTTTCTCGATGGCACAGTGCGACCTGCAAAGAGCCACCTTCGTTGATTAAAATGCCTTCGGTCAAACGCCCTTTGCTTCTCAAATCATCCAGCATTCGGGAAACCTGACGGGCATTTCGTCCTGTGATTTCGGGTTGTTTTTTGAAGCGATCGAGTTCTTCTATAACTGTGATCGGCAACACTACATCGTTGTCCTCAAACCGTAACATCGCAGATGGGTCGTGCAGCAAGACATTGGTATCGAGAACGAACGTTTTCTTCATGTAAATCTTGGGCGATCGTACAGAGTTTCCAGAATGATCCATCATCCTACATCGGTCTGAGCGCCCAGTTTGCTTTCCTTGCGGGTTTCTCAGAATTATTCGGTTAAATCTCTCGATCGACGCATTTCAAAATCTTTCTACTTCAAGTAATTTTGAGAAAGAATTCATCGGTCAGAAGTATGGATAATCAGAGTCTTCAGCCAGTTCCTCCCTTTCACGACAGAGGTGAGGAGACCCCTGCGATCGGAGGGGGTTTGTCCGTAATCGAATATTGGACAGAACACACCCTCTCGCCCGAAGGTGCCAAACTTTGGAAGACTCTGTTTCATAAAAGCGCCTGTCTATCCTGCTCTTGGGGCACTGGAGGACAAAAGGGTGGCTTTACCAATGAGACGGGCGAAAAGCTTCAGCGATGTATGAAGAGCGTTGAGGCAATCTCAGCAGAAATCAAGCCAGCCGTTCCGGCGGAGGTGTTTCAACAGCGCAGTATTCAAGAACTTCAGCGACTCACCTCTCTCGAAGCCGATCGATTAGGACGATTGAGCTTTCCAATGATTTTAAGAGCTGGTAGCTCCCACTATGAGCGTATCTCATGGCAAGAGGTCTATGACATTGCGGAAACAGCATTTCGCAAATCGCCCGATCGAGTTGCCTCTTATAGCTCAGGTCGATCGTCAAATGAGGCGGCTTTTTTGCTGCAATTGATGATGCGATCGCTCGGCTCTAATAATCTGGCTGACTGTTCTGATCTGTGTCACGCGCCTTCGACCTTTGGACTCAAGAAGATGTTTGGGACGAACACATCAGTAGTCAGTTTAGAGAGTCTCAAGCATTCCGATTGTGTAGTTTTAGCGGGTGCAAATTCTGCTTATAATCATCCGCGATTGATGAATGAGTTGATTAAATTGCGCGATCGTGGGGGCAAAGTGATTGTAATCAATCCCATGATGGAGATTGGATTGGTTAAGTTTGGCTCTCCAGCGTTTCCCATCAAGTCTCTGATTCCTGGATCGGATATCTCTTCGCTGTATTTGCAACCGATTCCGGGTAGTGATGT
>JBBRMC010000807.1:0-2111 GCA_038231055.1 Leptolyngbyales cyanobacterium | reverse complement strand
GGACGCAACACCCAGCGATCGCTAGATGGTTCTGCTTCGCTGATTTGCTGAAGTTGGGCTTGCCCCCGCATCAGAGTCGTATCGGGTGAAAGCTCTAGCACAATCCGCGCTAGCCCTGGCTTGACCTGCGAGACGCGCACCTGACGCACCGCTCCGTCATAGGTTTGTTGTCGTTGCACGTCGCCCACTTCGGTATCGGGTAAGTCTAAAACAATACGGGCAGGTCGCGCCATCAGAAAATATCGAGGTTTGACCCCATTTTTGAGGGTGACTTCTAGCTGGTTTGCAGTTGGGTCATATCGCCACGCCTTGAGAGGGGCAGCCCCAACAGGAGCCGCAGTGCCTAGACAAACAGCAAGGGGAACAAGATAGAAGACACAGTTGCCCAACCCGATGGGCGTTTTTTTGTTCATGGTGACGTGACAGCCTTCAACAAACCTGGTTCATAGGATAATGCCAAGTGTTGAGTTTGAAACAATTTTCTCAATTTTCTCAATTTGATCTGTGTAGGCTTGGTCACTCAAAACAGGGGTTGCATGATTCACATCGATCGCGGCTTCTAAATCAATCCACGATCGACACCCGCCATAGTCAGCCCGATAAGGAATCACTTGCGGCTGTGATAGCTTAGACACTCGCAACAGCAAAACATAAAGCGGCGATTTTGGCTTCCACTGAAAGCGTTCTGCGGCAAACTGCGAATTCCAGATGTGAAACGGTAAAAGAGCGTCTAAAATCGCTGCCTCGCTGACCTGAAAGATGTGTGTGATATCTGCTACTGAGCCAATTTTCACCAGATCAGGATGCCATCCCGACAGAACAGGCTGCACCTGAGATTGATAGTTATCTTTCAATAAATGGGGCTGCTGATGCTCGTAGGTGGGATAGAGCAACACCTGACTTTGAGCGATCGTGAAGCGGTTTTCCTGCTCTCGAATGCCGCCTTTTCTAAGCAGCACGATCGTGCGTCCTGTTTCGAGCGCATTCACCGCGATCGCCCATTCTTTAAGTGCGTGGCTCAGATTTGCCATCGGGTTTGAATCCTAGAGCTTGAGGTTTGAGAAAAACTCTGAACACACCATAAAGAAGGGAAATAAGATGCCCACTAGCCCAATCCAGCCGCCAAATTGCCCCAAGATGATCAGAAACATTTTGGCAGTTCCGGCGCGATCTTGTGCCATCGCCAAAAATCGAGAACTGGTGCTAATCAACAATGCCCCACCCAACCCTAATGGGACGCTAATCAAAAACCATGCTTTTAGTCTATCGCCCGGATTGATCAGCGCCACAGCCGGAAAGAAGATAAAACTGACCAACTCCACCGTTACCCACAAACCCAGCGCGGTGACTAGGTCTTTTCGTTGCAACTCGTCGAAGGAGAAGTGATTCATGGTGAGGTGCTGACTCTGATAAACGGTTTTGGGCAACGATATAGAATGAGGAGCGAGTCCTGATCAAATGTTGACGATTCCCGAATCTTTAGGTTTTCTCAATCCCAAATCATGAAAAACGTCATGGTAATTTAATTAGCATAAAGAGAGGACTGATGGGCTGTGTTGTTTTACACAGTGGTCAAATTTAGCCTTTGCGATCGCACCTTTACAGGAAATGACTGTTATGACGACTCACGATTTATTGATGCTGGCTTTAATGCTGTCTCCCGGTCTTTTACTATCGGTTTTGATCATGGCAAGCTTTGCCGCAGGAGGCTGAAGATGAAATGAATGGTTATCCTTTTGTGTTAAGCCCGATTTCTTGGAGTCGTTGTTGAAGATAAGCACCTGCCGTAATCGGAGGAAAGGTTGCCTGACCTCCGGTTTTGGCGACGCAGTTGAGTAGAGGTGTCAGATCAGCTTCAGCTCTGGGATGGACAAAATAGGGCATTGAGAAGCGACGAGTTCGATCGTTATCAGGATTTGTTACTCGATGCGTCGTGCTTTTGAGTAAGCCATTCGTGATCTGCTGCAACATATCGCCGCTATCGACAATAATCTGCCCTTCAAGGGCGTGAATGGGTCGCCAAGTGCCGTCTCGTTGCAAAAGCTCTAATCCTTCGGCGGTGGCTTCACAGAGGAGTGTAATCAGATTGATATCTTCGTGGGGAGCCGATC
>JBBRMC010000806.1:0-2113 GCA_038231055.1 Leptolyngbyales cyanobacterium | reverse complement strand
TTTTTCATGACATCACTCAACCACGATCGTTTAATCAAACGGATGATTGCCCTTCTCGGTGCAACCGGGCTGGCAGCGCTCTCTGGCTTACCCGTCTTGGCTCAGAGCAACACTAATACCACCAACAATGGTGGGCTGAATACTAACCCAAGCATCTTTAACGAGACTCCTTACAACCAAAGGTCGTCTTCTACTCAAAGTCAGGGAGCGGTAGATTGTTCAGCTTATATAAATGGTGGAGTTGGCGGTCCGATCGACAACGGGTCTAGCGCTAACAACTCCATGACAGGGCAGTCAAGCCAGTCAAGCTACGCCACAGCAACCATTCCTCAAAATCGTTCTTCAGCGTCGATGAATCAGTCGAACTCGATGAACCAGTCGAACTCGATGAACCAGTCGAGCAACTCAAATGGGATGAGCACCGATGGACAGTTTTCGGCTAGTAACCCCAATGCGGCAATTCCATTCCGCGACAACGCTCCGGCGAGCACCTCTGGTGGAGGATCTAACCTAAACCTGCAAGCATATAGCGCCAACAATGGGTCATCAATGCAAGGGGCTATGTCAAGCAACACCAGCAATTCTATGATGATGAACCAGTCGAATAACTCGAATGGAATGCGTGTTGATGGACAGTTTTCGGCTACAAACCCCAATGCGGCGATTCCATTTCGTTCCAACGGTCCAGCAGGCACCTCTGGCGGAGAATCGAACCTGAACTTGCAGGCAAATAGCACCAACAATGGGTCGTCAATGCAAAGCGCAGTGCCCTCAGACAATCTGACCAGAAGGGCTTATTCTGCCCCTAACCAGGCGAATTATTCTAATCGGAGTGCGGCTCCGATTCCGGTAGAGTGCTTGCCAGGTGGCGTTAACAACCGATAGAAACGACATCTAAGCTCTGAAGCTTAGTAGCGAATGCGGGGATCGATATAGGCGTTGATGAGGTCGATCGCGATACTTGCCAACGCCACGATCGCCGCAAAAAATACGACAATTCCCTGCACTGTGGGGTAGTCGCGCTGAGCGATCGCTCCATAGAGCCGATTGGCGAGTCCGGGCCATGAGAAGGTCACCTCGGTCAAAATTGCTCCCCCTAACAGTGCTGCTAGCGTTAACCCTAGTATGGTGACAACCGGAATCATCGCGTTCTTTAGCGCGTGATTGACCAAAATTTTTCGTTCGGGAATGCCTCTTGCTCTGGCGGCTTCTACATAATCGGACTTTAAAGTCTGTTTGAGATTGACGCGCACAATGCGCTCAAAGATGCCGCTAATTAAAATTCCTAGCGTCAGGGAGGGCAGCGCTAAATAATAGAGGGCAATGAAAAACTGATCGAGATTGCCTTGCAGTAGACTGTCGATCGTAAAGAGTCCTGTGATTCCTTTAGGAGCGGGAACCGTCACAGGAAACCGAGTGCCCAAAGGAAACCAACCCAGTTGCACCGAGAAGACTAGCTGCAACAACATTCCCAGCCAGAATAAAGGAATTGAGTAGGTGATGATGCTAAACAACCGACCAGTTGCATCGATCGCGCTATTAGGGCGAGAGGCTGTGAGAATGCCCACGGTGATGCCAACCACCAATGCAATCACCATGCTAGCGATCGTTAACTCGACCGTTGCCGGAAAAAATTTGCCAATAATTTCCCAGACCGATTCTTTACTAGTGAGTGACTTGCCCAAATCTAAATGCAGCAATGACCCCATATAGTCGAGATACTGAAAAAATAGGGGTTTGCCTAACCCTAATTGGGCGCGTAGCGCTTCTTTAGCCGCTTGCGGGGCACGAGGACCTAAGAGAGCATCGATCGGATCTCCGGGAGTGGCTCTCAGCAGCAAAAAAACCAGTGTTGTGATTAGCCACAGCATCACAGGGGCAAGCAAAACTCGCGATAAAACATAATCGCGCAGAGAACTCGATCGAGACATAGGCAACTCAAACAGAGACGTTTGATTATTGTCTTTCAGTTTGGCAGCCGCGATCGAGGATTGGGAAATTTATTATCGCGCGCAAAACCCATGCGCCTTGTGCCTTGGGATGTAAGCGCGGTCGGTGACGAGTTGATGTCTGGAACAATGTGAGGCACAGCCTCACGAGAGGAACGCCTTCG
>JBBRMC010000805.1:0-2120 GCA_038231055.1 Leptolyngbyales cyanobacterium | reverse complement strand
GCCTTTCAGCTTGCGGCGGCTCGACTGCGAGTCGAACTCACCGTACCTGGAGTCGTGCAGTCCATCATTCTGACCCGGATTAGCGGACGCACTGAAGTTCCAGTTGATGAAGAACTCTCGTCCCTAGCGGCTCATCGTGCCAGTCTGTGTCTTTACTTAAGCGCTCGTCACGTCGAAAATGCTCAGGCAAAATTAATGCAGCATTATTCCGCAGACACGCCAGTGGCGATTTGCTTTCGGTTGGGTTGGGCAGATGAAAAAATCCGGCTTGTGCAACTCGATCGGATGGCGATCGTCACCCACGAACAAGACTTAACCCGCACCACCTTGTATGTGATTAGTCCAGCTCTTGCAGCAAAAACCGTTCCGCCAGAGTTTGGCTTGCTTGAGCAAGACGCTTGGACGGGGCAGCGATCGCGCCTCTACCACCCCGAACATTCTCGCCTGTTTCGAGAGGAAACCAAGCCAGCTAAAGATGAGGAATGAATTAGGGGTAGAAACTCAGCTTCGGCAGCCCTAATGTTTCGTCCCAGCCCATCATCAGATTGAGACATTGAATCGCTTGTCCTGCCTGTCCTTTCATTAAGTTGTCGATCGCTGACATCACAATGACTCGATCAGTGCGGGGATCAACTTCGACCCCGATATAGCAAAGATTAGTTCCCCACGCCCACTTGGTTTGTGGATAGACTCCACCCGGTAATAGCTTCACCCAGGGAGTGTTGCGATAGAAGGCACTATAGATGGTGAGCAAGTCTTCTCGCACTAGCCCCGGATCGCGAAGAGTAGCGTAGACCGTCGCCAAAATGCCGCGAACCATTGGGATCAGGTGCGGCGTAAACTGCACTAAAATCTCATGTCCGGCTAACTCGCTGCAAATCTGCTCAATCTCAGGTGTGTGACGATGCCCAGCGACGTTGTAGGCTCCTAACGAGTTGTCTGCTTCAGCTAATAACAACCCTGTTTTGGCTTGCCGTCCTCCGCCAGACGTGCCGGATTTTGCATCGATAATTGCCGTCTCAGGCACGATTAAGCCCTGCTTAAAAAGCGGCGACAGTGCTAGCAGACTAGCGGTGGGATAACATCCCGGACAGCCAACTAACTGCGCCTCAGCAATGCGATCGCGATACAACTCTGGCAACCCATAAACGGCAGTTTCGGCAATCTCTCGATCGTCGCGCTCTAGCCCATACCAGTGAGTATAGGTATCAAGATCAGAAAACCGATAGTCTGCCGATAAATCCAGCACTTTGCAGCCTTTCTCTAGCAGCTTTGGAGCCATCTTGAATGCTAACCCGTTGGGCAGCGAGAGAAACACAGCCTGACAGCGATCGGCAATCTTGTCGAGATCGATCCGCTCGATCATCTGATGCACTTGGTGCCCCAAATGGGGATAAAGGCTCGAATATGGCTGACCTGCGCTACTATCGCCCCCTAAATAGGCAAGCTCTAGCTTTGGATGGTCTGCCAGAAGCCGCACTAACTGCACTCCTCCATAACCTGATGCGCCAATTACACCAACGGGTACACGATCTAAGTCACCCATGTTTCTTGACCTTTAAGACAGATGAACTGCTGAACTTCTGCTGCATTGTAATCCTCAACCTGCAATTGTCAAAGTAGAGGATGACCGACGACCTTGAGCGATTGCTCCTCACTCTAGCGTTAGTTTGAATTTAATGTTGGCTTCATAAGATACGAGAAAGCAATTGTTTCCTGAAACGTGATCTCTTATCTAGTAAACAGGATTAGATCGGTGGAATTTTTAGACGGAGGAATTTAGAATGCTTAAGTATAAAGAGCGGATTCGAGATACGGTATTCTAACTCTTTACCCTGGCATCTGCCTCGTTGATTCTCCTAGCGCCGCGAAATCCGTGATTCCTCGGTTGCTTACTTCGGTTTAAGCAGTTTTCGTCAATAGAAAACCCTAGATTCAGTACGCTTCCGAAGTTAAAGAATTACAATCAAAGATAAAACGCTTCAAAAAACTTTACGGTGTTACCGCTTTGAACCTCTCTGTCAACGCTCAACCCTTTTCTAATCAACCGTTCCCTTTTGACTCCATTGAGGATGCCCTGGCGGATTTGAAGGCAGGGAAAGCGATCGTCGTGGTCGATG
>JBBRMC010000804.1:0-2134 GCA_038231055.1 Leptolyngbyales cyanobacterium | reverse complement strand
GACAGTTAGGCTTACCCGATGCCACGGTGTATGTCTTTCAAGGTTTAGTGTTTCTCGTCGTTCTCTACAGCGAGTCCTTATATGGACGATTTTCCATCTTTAAAGAACCCGACGCAGCGGCTTTGCCTCCTGCCTCTTCAGCACCCGTAGTAGGTTAAACCCTCATCAATTAATCCACGATCGCAGTTAACAAGGAGATTGAAATGGCAACAGAAGCACTCGGTTGGTGGGGCGTTCCGTTAGGAATCATGGCTGGTATGTTACGCGGCAGCGCACCATTTTTGTTTGTGAGTTTGGGCGAGTGTTTGACCGAGAAAAGCGGTAAAGTCAACCTCGGCTTAGAAGGGACGCTGTTAACCGGAGCCATGAGCGCCTACGCAGTTTCTTATCTAAGCGAAAAGACGGTCGGAGCCGCGATCGCTCCCTGGTTGGGCGTGCTAGTCGCAGGTCTAGCAGGAATGGTTTTAGGTTTCATCCACGCGTGGCTGTCTCAACAGCCAAAGGTCAATGATGTCGCCGTTGGTATTGCCATGATCATCTTCGGCAGTGGCATCGCCTTCTTTTTAGGCAAACCCTTTATTCAACCGTCTGCGCCTCAACTTCCCGCCTTTGAACTGGGTGCCTGGAGCAGCATTCCTCAAATTCAGTCTGCTTTAAAGGTGAGTCCTTTACTGATCGTCGGAGTGTTAATTGCGCCGTTAATGACGTGGTTCTTTAAGTCTACTCGTTGGGGTTTATTTGTTCGCGCTGTGGGCGATAGTCCCGATGCAGCCTTAGCAATGGGAATCTCGATTAAGAAAGTGCGAATGCTGTGCATCATTGCAGGCAGCTTTTTAGCAGGAATCGGCGGAGCTTATCTGTCGCTTTACTATCCCGGTAGCTGGACAGAGCGCATTTCTAGCGGTCAAGGCTTGATGGCGGTCGCCTTAGTGATTTTTGCTCGTTGGAATCCGGTTCAGTGTCTTTGGGCATCGCTGCTGTTTGGGGGAGCACAATCGATCGGACCTGCACTGCAAGCCGTCGGTATTGAAGGCGGTTATTATCTCTTCAACGCCTCTCCCTACATCTTGACTCTGCTGATTATGGTCATCACCTGTTCTCCTAAGAAAACCCTTACTGGCGCACCTGGCGCTTTAGGAACTCTAACTTGAGTCTACAAATCTCTATGTCATTCCAAAAGTGGTAAACCCTATGAACCCAGCGGTTGAAACGAGCGAGACGAAATCAATCAGTCTGCCCCCCGAACTCGAAGTCATTGATATGACTAAGCAATTTGGTCAACTGATCGCATTAGACAATGTTTCATTGACCTTAAAACCCGGAACGTTTCACGCACTGCTGGGAGAAAACGGAGCCGGAAAAAGCACGCTTGTAAAGTGCATTATGGGCTTTTATAAGCCGACCTCCGGCGAAGTGCGATTTAATCAACAGGTGCAAGCGATCGACAGTCCTCGTGATGCTCAAAAACACGGCATCGGCATGGTCTATCAGCACTTCACCTCTGTCCCAGCGATGACCGTGGCAGAAAATCTCGTGCTCTGTCGCTATGAAAGTGCCGCTCTAATTGATTGGAAAGAGGAATATGAAGTGCTGAATGCGTTTATGGCAACGGCTCCCTTTAAGCTGCCGTTAAGTGTGCCCGTGTCTCAACTCGCGGCGGGAGAAAAGCAAAAGCTAGAAATTCTCAAGCAGCTTTATCTCAAAAGCAAAATTCTAATTCTAGACGAGCCAACCTCGGTGCTCACGCCGGGTGAAGCTGATGAGGTGTTGGGCTTGATTCGCGAAGAAGTTGTGGCGGGGCATTTGAGTGTGCTGCTGATCAGCCACAAATTCCGCGAGGTGACTGCGTTTGTAGACGAGATCACCATCCTCCGAAAAGGCAAATTTGCGGGGAGTGGCAGAGTCACAGATCTGACGATCGCCGATATGTCAGAAATGATGATGGGCGAAAAGCGCACGCCTCAAACTGTCGAGAAGACGGTACATCCTGATCCTACCCCGGTGCTGCAAATTCAAGCGATTCATGCCAACAAAGACAACGGGTTAGAAGCCGTTGCGGGCGTAGATTTGACCGTCAACAGTGGTGAGATTGTCGGCATCGCGGGCATCTCTGGCAATGGTCAGCGTGAATTAG